>JAFGDI010000199.1 GCA_016932145.1 Sedimentisphaerales bacterium | reverse complement strand
GTTGGCGTTATGGCAGTAACATCTATATATTTACCGGTTGGCGTGCCCTTCACCCGTTCGAGTACGGCGTGAGCATCGATTTTGCCCATATAGTGGCCATAAGGTATCAGCTCACTGCTTTTTATACCCAGTTCATGGCCCAGTTGCAGAAAGGTTTTCATATTGTCTTCTGCATGTTGGGCGATCTGCCAGTCGGACATTACGGTCGGGTCAAGTTTTGCTGTTGTGCCTGCCATGTGTATCTCCATAGAAATAAAACACTTATATAAGGAGGGATATCAATGTTATTATCGTAATTTGTGGCAGGGGTGCTTAACTTTATTTTTCTGTACCGTTTAGCAAACGAACGATATTGCTCTTATGTTTGACTATTACCAGTATTGCCAGAGCGGTACTGAACACAAAAAGCGGTTTCATGTTCTGGAATTCCCAGGCGGGTATTCGCCAGGTGAGAACGGCAAGATACAGGGGGAAGGCCGCGGCAGAGACTATTGATGCGATGGAAACGGTTCTGGTCCAGGCCCAGACAAAAGTCCACATCAGAAAAACGATCACTCCGGTGAGCGTGAAGAAAGGCCAGATACCCAGAATGACACCCAAAGAGGTGGCTACACCTTTGCCGCCCTTAAACTTAAGATAAATGGGGAACATGTGTCCGATAATGCAGGCAGTAGCGACGCAAAGCCAGAGCACCTGACCGGCGTAAGTGTTTGTGCCGGCAATTAGCTCATTCTGCTCGGAAGTTACGGCCATTCTGTTAGTTATGATCATGCCTGCCAACAGAGTAGGGAGCAGCCCTTTAAGTACATCAAGAAAGAAGCAGGGGTAACCCCATTTTTTGCCCATTACCCTCACTACATTGGTAGCACCAATATTGCCGCTGCCATGCTGGCGAATGTCTATGCCCTTGATCTTACTGAAGATAAGGCCAAAGGGTATAGCGCCCAGTAAATAAGCCGGGAGTATCAGGCAGGCGGCCAGTTGTAATGTCTCTGTGTTCATGATGTTATATTGTCCTCTGTATTAAGGGTGACTATTATCAAGTTCAACGGCCCGATATGATAACCGAATTGCGGGTTTAAGTTTAATCATTTTTTCTGCTTTCCTGCAATGACGCGAAATGACTGATAAGGGGAAAATAGGTATAAATTGGTTGTGTGCGTGTAAGGTGTTGTAATGTAATGAATTATGATTAATGTTCGTTGTTTCTATGGTTTTTTCTTGAACGATAAGCGTAAAAATGTTCTAATGAGAGTGTTGTAAGAGTGTCGATAGAGTCTTTAAGGAGCCTATACAATGGCAGAAGAAAAGAAAAATAATAATAATAAGGTTACGATCAAGATACCGCGTCAGTTATATGACAAACTTGCTCTTGTGATAGATGACAGCGGCTATAATTCAGTGACCGATTTTGTGACTTATGTTTTGCGTGATCTGTTGGCCAGTCGCGGCGGCAGTGAGAAAAAGGAAATATCCAGTAAAGATATGGAAGATGTAAAGGATCGTCTCAAGTCGCTGGGCTACCTGTAGAGACGCATGATTATGCGTCTTAGAAATGCAAGCCGAGCCGGCAATATATAAAACATATATTTGAGATTTAAAAAGGCAATTAGAATTGGAATGGAAATAGGGGACGCATGATTATGCGTCTTGGAAATGCAAGCCGAGCCGGCAATATATAAAACATATATTTGAGATTTAAAAAGGCAATTAGAATTGGATTGGAAATATGGGCCGCATGATTATGCGTCTTAGAAATGCAAGCCGAGCAGGCAATATATAAAACATATATTTGAGATTTAAAAAGGCAATTAGAATTGGATTGGAAATAGGGGACGCATGATTATGCGTCTTGGAATAGCAAGCCGAGCAGACGCAGTGTAAAACATATATTTGAGATTTAAAAAGGCAATTAGAATTGGAATGGAAATATGAGACGCATAATCATGCGTCTCTACGAGGAGAATATTATGCCAACGAAATTTATGGTATTGAGTATAGATGGCGTGCCTTACTGGCTGATGGAAAAGATGTTTGCTGAAGGTGTCATGCCGAATCTGGCGAAGGTTGCTGCTGCTGGTCGGTTTTCGATGATGAAGTCGGTGCAGCCGACAGTATCGTCAGTGGCCTGGGCTTGTTATGCAACCGGTGTTAACCCGGGCATACACGGTAATTATGGTTTTATTGATCGTACGCCGGGCAGTTGGGACTTGCAGTTTCCCAATAATGCGACTATGACAGCAGAACATATCTGGACTAAGCTCACGAAAGCTGGTAAGCGGGTGTTTGGTATGAATGTGCCTTCGACCTATCCGCCTAAGCCGGTGAATGGCGTATTGATCGGCTGTTTCCTTGCCCCGAGTATAGATAAGGTAGTGTATCCTGCGAGTGAAGTAGAATATTTGAAGAGTATAGATTATCAGATCGATTCTGATGCCGGTCTGGCCCGTCAGGACAAGCGGGCTATGCTGGCCAATCTTGACTATACTCTGGATAAACGCTTTGAGGCCCTGTTCCATTATCTTGATCAGGAGAACTGGGACTTTTTCCATACTCATGTAATGGGCAGTGACCGGATAAATCATTTTCTCTGGGAGAAGATGGAAACCGGCGATAAAGAGTTTTCTGAGGGTTTTTTCAAATTTTATACCCGTATAGATAATTATATTGGTCAACTGCTGGCGAAGATCGGCGATGAAGTGCCGTTAATGGTTTTCAGTGATCATGGCTTTTGTAAGATAAAGTATGAAGTGCAGATGTGTCGGTGGCTCATAGATAATGGCTGGATGAAACCGGCTGAGCAGCTTCGCAGTCCGCTGAGTATTGACCCGTATCAGACGCGTGCTTATGTGATGATACCTGGTCGCTTTTATGTAAATCTGGCCGGTCGTGAGCCAGGCGGCATTGTGCCACTAGCCGATTATGAAAAGACTCGTCAGGAGCTAAAGGGTCAATTGCTGGCAATGAAAGATCCGCAGGGTAACGCCGTTATCGAAAAAGTGCTAATGCGTGAAGAGGTATATTGGCCAGAGGGAGCAACTGGTCCTGGCGGTCTTACACCAGAGCAGGTAGCTACTGCCGGAGGCACTTATGGTCGGGCCTGTGACCTGATCGCCGTGCCTTATGATGGCTATGACTTGAAGTTGGGTATTAATCTGCCGGAGGTGTTTGTTAAAACAGCACTGGAAGGAATGCATACCTACCCGGATGCCTTTATGGTAGCCAGAGGCATCGATCTGCCGGATGATCTGGAGATAACCAATCTGAGCGAGAGAATAATTAAGAAAGTATGTAGCTCAAGCATCCCTGCTTGAGATTAAAAGTCCTGAAGCTGCAAAGAATAAAACTACCGAGAAAATGCGAAGTCAGCGGAATGACTATTGTTAATTTTTAATGAAAGGAATCTCAAGCAGGGATGCTTGAGCTACCTATGAAGGATATATTTTACAATCAGAACAGTGACCTTGAGGTAAGTAGTAGGAATTTACCACATTGGCAGCAGAATGGGAAGATGTATTTTATAACCTTTCGTACAGCAGATTCAATTCCGGAAGATAAATTAGTTGAATTACAAATCAGACAGAGAGAGTTTGAGAAGAATAATTGCAAACCATATAGTAAGGAGCAGGAGAAGGAATACAGGCATTTGTTTTTTGAAAGAATCGAAGAGTGGCTGGATAATGCTTATGGAGCATGTGTATTAAAAGATAGACGATATAGTGAAGTAGTTAAAAATGCTCTGGAGTATTACAATGGTAAAAAGTATATTCTTGACCATTGGGTAATAATGCCTAACCATGTTCATATATTGATGTTGTTACTTGAAGGATTTGACCTGAAAGATATTATGCATAGTTGGAAATCATATACAGCTACGCAAATTAACAGATTGAATGGAAGTAAGGGCCAGTTTTGGCAACATGAATCATTTGACCACATAATACGAAGTGAATATTTTCTGGATAAGTATAGAGAGTACATTATTCAGAACAGATTATCGACAGGTATAAAGGATTTGCAGTACGGATCCCAGGTAGCTCAAGCATCCCTGCTTGAGATTAAAGATCCTGAAGAAGAAAAGAAGTGACGATTAAAGTTAAGCTGTAATTAAAGATAATTGCATATTGAATATTTTTAATTAAAGGTAGCTCAAGCATCCTTGCTTGAGATTAAAGATCCTGAAGAAGAAAAGAATAATACTACCGAGAAAATGCGAAGTCAGCGGAATGACTATTGTTAATTTTTAATGAAAGGAATCTCAAGCAGGGATGCTTGAGCTACCTTGGAGACCAAACATATGGACAGACTAGATCAACTGGAGGCTCAGAGTATATATATTATTCGTGAAGCCTATTATCATTACAAGAACATTGCTTTGCTCTGGTCGATCGGTAAAGATTCGACTACGCTGGCGTGGTTATGCCGGAAGGCTTTTTTCGGTAAGATACCGTTCAAGGCTCTGCATATAGATACCAGCTATAAGTTCAAAGAGATGTACGAGTTTCGGGATGAGTATTCTAAGAAGTGGGGCTTTGACCTGGTGGTCAGCCGTAATGAAGAAGCGATAGCAGCGGGCATGAACTGTGCTAAGAAACTCGAATGTTGTACGGCCCTCAAAACCGAAGGGCTCAAGCAGGCGATAGCAAAATATGGTTTTGAGGCTTTGCTGTTAGGTATTCGCCGGGACGAGCATGGCGTGCGGGCCAAAGAGCGTATCTTCTCGCCTCGTAATGAGCAGTTCCAGTGGAACTATCAGGATCAGCCGCCAGAGTTGTGGGATCAGTATAAGAGTCAGGCAGAAGAAAACACTCATGTGCGAGTGCATCCGCTGCTTGGCTGGACTGAGCTGGATATCTGGGAATATATCAAGCGTGAGCAGATCCCGATAACCGACCTGTACTTCAGTAAGAACGGTAAGCGATATCGCAGTATTGGCTGCACTACCTGCTGTAATCCGGTAGAGTCAACTGCCAGTAATGTAGATGAAATAATCTACGAGCTGCAACACACCAACACCTCAGAACGAGCCGGCCGTGCCCAGGACAAGGAAGATACTTATACGATGCAGAAGTTAAGGGCATTGGGGTATATGTAGTGGTAGAGGAATAGTAATAAGAAAGAAGAAATAAGAAATAAGCTCATGTGTCCCGATTTGCATCGGGACCTATTTTAAAGCTTCGCAACTGTCAATCTGCCAGCGAATCTATGCAAAATATGTTTGGGCTTTCTATGTTTGCCTCCTATGCAGACATTTGTTTCAACTGATATAGCTGAGTAATTTTTTCAATCTGGAGAATGCCATGAGCCTTAAAAGTTATCGTGAACTGATTGTTTGGCAAAAAGGGATAGACTTGACAGTCTTAGTGTATTCTATTGTCAGAGGATTTCCAAGTGAAGAGAAATTCAGTATTTCGTCACAGATGACAAGGG
>JAFGDI010000020.1 GCA_016932145.1 Sedimentisphaerales bacterium | reverse complement strand
GCAAAATGGTCCTGTATTTTTTGGATATCATCAAGGTTGAACAGGTCGTGAAAGGAGATATTGCCGATGTTTTCGAGGGGCTGGGTAAGAGCGAGAATTCTTTTTTCCAGAGCAGAGGCGAGAGCTTTTTGTTTGGAAATGTCGGTAGCGGCAAAGGTAATGCCTTTGTCCGGGTCATTCTGGACAAGGAGAGACGCGGTAAGGAGTATGTCAATGAGGTCGCCATTTTTGCATTTGAATATGGTTTCAGTTGACCCTTGTCCGAATTTCTCTATTTGGGTATAGAGGTCAAAGCCGATACGCTCGTATTCCTGGTCATCGGGATAGAGTACTCGAGTTGACTTATGGGTAAGCTCATCGGTTTGGTATTTGAGCATTTTGAGCAGGGTGTCGTTGGCATACTGAATTATTCTGTTTTTGGAAACGCCCAGTCCGCAGGGTACGGTTCTGATAAAGCTCTGTATCTGTACCTGAGTGGAAGTGAGTTCCATTTGAGCTTTTTTAAGTTCGGCAATATTTCGGCAGGAGCAAAATATTCTGGTGTTAGTATCAGTAGTGATCAAGAGGGTATTGACTTGCGTGGGTAAGTTAACGCCCGAGGAAGTGGTATGTATAGTCTGAAACGAATATTGTTTATGGTTGACAATAGCATTTATATGTTCGGTGAGCGACTGCTGGTCCATTTGCTGATCTATCTGTGGTACGGTCATATTGAGCAGTTGCTTTTTGCTATATCCGTAGCGATGGCAGGCTTCCTGATTGACTTCAAGGATCCGGCCATTAAGGTCGGTGATAAAGAGGGCATCGGTGGAATTTTCAAAAAGGAATCGATATTTATCGCGATCGGCGAGGATAAAGTTGAACTTTTCGAGATAATTTCTATCGAAAACGGACTTTGTATCCTGTTTTTGGTCGGTCAAGTTTTCTGGTATGCTTCTCATTTTAGCTACAATCTAAATAAATAGTCTGAAAACATATGTATTACAGGACCAGAGCAGGGTCCGTGCCATTTTTTTTCTATCATTATTATCGGCAGGTGGCATGTAATGCTTGGGTAAATTGATAAGAAAATAGTTGAGGAAAAGGATGAGGAGTATGCTAATTATTTATGGTTAAAATGAAGTGGTTGTAAGATTAGTGATTTATTGTTTCAGTTATCTAATTATGGTTTTCGGGTTGTAAAAGGCGGGGAATTTACTGGACTGTCAGTTATAAGTTTTGTTAGAATGTGGGTTTAGGAACATACTAGAAGTCCGCAGGATTCTGAGGGCGTAACCCAGACAAAAAGAGGTAAAAATATGTCATTATTGATAACCGGTTCAATTGGAATAGATACGGTCAAGACGCCATTTGGAACAGCCAGTGAATGTCTGGGCGGATCGGTGGTATATTGTTCGATGGCGGCGAGTTTTTTTTCGCCAGTCCGTTTTATGGGCGTAGTAGGAGCCGATTGTCCCTTTGACCTGCATAAGACATTTGCCGGTCGTCCGGTTGACCTCAAGGGTCTGGAGGTAAGGAGTGGTTCCAAGACATTTCGCTGGTCGGGCAGTTATGCCGGTGATATGAATCAGGCCAATACCGATGCGGTGGAGTTGAATGTTTTGGCAGAAGATCCGCCAATAATGCCAGAAGAGTATAAGGATAGTGAGTTTGTCTTTCTGGCCAATACGAACCCGGCCTTACAAGTGGCGATGATCGAGAAGCTCAGTTCACCTAAGCTGATAGTTGCCGATACGATGAATTTATGGATAGAGCATACTCGTGCTGACCTGATGAACATGCTGACAAAGATAAATGGTCTGGTATTGAATGAGGGTGAGGCGCGCATGCTGACGGGTAATTATAATCTGGTGGCAGCGGGCGGCGAGATATTAGAGCTAGGCCCAGATTTTGTGGTAATAAAGAAAGGTGAGCATGGCAGCTTGCTGTTGACTAAAGAAGGTCGTAAGTTTGTCCTCCCGGCGTATCCGACTGCCAGCGTGGTTGATCCTACAGGAGCAGGCGACAGTTTTGCTGGTGGTATGATGGGGTATTTGGCTGGAATAGGTAAGACTGATTTTGATAGTTTGAAGATGTCGATAGTGTATGGCACCTGTGCAGCGTCATTGGCGATCGAGGATTTTTCTCTGGGCCGCTGGCATACGGCGACGAAGTCGGACATAGAGAATCGTCGTGAGGAGCTCAAGGGGATGATGAGTTTCTAGGATTTAAGTTGTTATTTAGCAATAGTTTAATATAGTTTTAGAGAAACTGGGTCACAATGAAGCTCGCAGAAGAAACCGGAAAGATAATAGTACGATGCCCCAACTGGGTAGGTGATATAGTGATGGCAACGCCGGTGTTTGAGGCATTGCGTCAGTCGTATCCTCAGGCGGAGATAATGGCCCTGGTGCGTAGTTATGCTTGTGATATATTGGACGGTTCGCCCTGGTTTGACCGTGTGGTGGGAGTTGATGACAAGAGCGGAGCTGGTCGGTCGGCCCAGATAGCGGCAGTACGCGAATTTGGCGCAGAATCGGCATTGGTATTTCCTAATAGCTGGAGTTCACTGTTGCCGATCTGGCGAGGCGGGTGTCGGAAAATATATGGGTATCGTCGTAATTTTCGGGGTTTGCTGTTAAAGGGCGGGCCGTATCCGCCGCGGTCTGGAATGAAGATAAAGGCTGTACCAACAACAGATTACTATGCTGAGCTGGGGAGATATCTGGGTTTGACACTGCCCGAAGTGGTAGAGCCGCGGTTATATGTGAGTGAGGAGGCTGAGGAGCGAGCCGGTACTATATATAATAAGTATGGTATATCTGCCAGTGATATGGTAGTGGGATTGAATCCGGGTGCGAGTTTTGGTTCGAGTAAGTGCTGGCCCGGTCGGTATTATGCCGAGTTGGCTGAGAGGCTGGAGGGTGAATATGGCTGTCGTTTGTTTATGTTCACAGCGCCGGGTGAGGAGCGAATAGCCCAGGAGATAATGGGAGCAACCAAAGCCGGGGTGATCGATATGCGTAATGAGGGTCTGGATCTGTCGCTATTGAAGCCGCTGGTGAAGCGTTGTTGTCTGCTGGTGACTAATGATACCGGCCCTCGTCATTATGCAGTGGCTTTTGGTGTGCCGGTGGCGGTGTTGTTTGGTTCTACAGACCCGGGTTTGACGGCATCAAATCTGGAAAAGACAGCGACAATTCGTTTGGATATAGAGTGTTCGCCCTGTCAGGAGAAGGTTTGTCCGCTGGGTCATCATAAGTGTATGGAAGATATGACGGTAGATATGGTCTATGGAGAGGTAAGGGACCTGATGTTGCGTGTAGGCATAGCATAGAGATTCACATGTGAACTCAAAGTGGTTAATGGTCTGTGTATATCTGGTTTAAGTGTGGATAAAGTCGGGTAATTAATGTTATAAAAATGCAATTATGGTATTAAGTTGTGTTGTATTGGTAGATGTAATTTGATAGGATTGATATTGGTGACAAGGACCCGCGACAGAATTGTCAGCCACTGGATCTGAGTAAAAACCTGGTTATGCCGGGTGGGTATCCCGGCATAATCAGGAGTTTGGTTTTCAATATAGGTTTGGTTTTTTTTGGAGAAAACAAAAATGAAGAGACAATTTTTTGGTATTTTATGTTCATTGTCGATGTTAACGACGATGGCTGGTGCTGCGACAGTGGCACATTGGGATTTTGCTGACGATTATGCTGTAAGTGGCGGATTTGTAGGTGGTTCAGGATTGAGTGATACTTTTGTTCTTGGTTCAACCGACCTGTCGGGTAATGGTAATCATCTGACAGCCTGGGATCCGACCTGGATGAGTTTCCAGTCTGACAGTGTTCTGGGTGACATGAGCATGGGGCCATACGACAATAATACTACAGGTAACTGGCATAATAACTACCCGGCAGCAGGAACAAACTCAAGTGGCAGTAATCCAACAGGTATTGATCTAGAGACATGGACACCAAGTGCCTGGACTATTGAAACTGTATTTAAGGCTTCAACATTTGATACATGGAACAATACCATAATTGGTCGTGATGGTTACGGTCTATTTGCCGATGATTTGGCACTGGCCCCGTTGTATTTTGGTCTGCGGCCTAATGGAGTGATCGCCATTCAATATACTGATCTGGGTGGCGTTAATCATAACCTGACTTATGAAGCCGGTATGACCGCAGGTGTATGGCATCACATGGCGGCTACCAGCGATGGTACTACCCTTAGTTTGTATCTGGATAAGCAACTGGTGAATACACTGGATATGGCAGGTACAAGCACTGATACCAGTTTGGCGTATGATACAGATGTTAACGGTGATAGTTATGCCTGGACAGTATCGCGCGGTATGTACAATAATGTTAACGACAATCCTGGTGAAGCTCATGTTGACAGGTTCCGCGGTCTGGTTGATGAGGTTGCGTTTTCTGATGAAGCGTTGAATCCCAGCAATTTTGTTGTACCTGAGCCGGCAACAATGGCAATATTGGGTGTTGGTTCATTATTGGCAATGCGTCGTCGTCGCTGAACGGCAGGTATTTAGCTAAATATTATAGTTAATGATAAGGCTCATTTGCGATTATAAAGCAGATGGGCCTTTTTCTTTTAAAGAATTTTGTAACTGTTCACATCCCTGGGAACGCCGACAGTTGAGGGCAAAGCCCGAAAACCTGACAATTCGGGACTCGGCAAACGAAACGCATTATAAGCAAAAAAACGGTTTGAGTTGAATATTGTAACAGTAAATATAATCCTCTATCTGGGTATCGGGCAATCTGTTATTTTTGCCTGATAATAGCCGAGCTGGGGCTCGGCGTTCCCAGAAAAGAAAACCGTGTGAACGGTTACAGAATTTTTTGGTCTTGAAATAGGAGAGCTGATAATCTATATTCTGGATTGGTTGCATAAAAGACACTTACTGTCCAGATGGAGTGAAACATGAAAGAAATACGAGAGAATTGGGGCTCGCGTGCCGGTTTTGTGTTGGCGGCGATTGGGTCAGCGGTTGGTTTGGGTAATGTCTGGCGGTTTCCGTATGAGACATATGCCAATGGCGGAGGTGCTTTTTTGCTGCCGTATTTTATTGCTATGCTGTCGATAGGCATACCGCTGTTGATCCTGGAGTTTTCTTTGGGTCATTATACCCAGCGTTCGGCTCCGTTTGCCTTTGGCAGGCTTAATAAGAAGCTGGAGTTTATCGGCTGGTGGGCGATCGTATCGAGTTTTATAATAGTATGTTATTATGCGGTGGTTTTGGCCTGGTGTCTGAATTATCTGGTAGATAGTCTGGGGTGTTTATTTACCGGTTCGGAGCTGCCCTGGAAGGCACATGCGTCTGATGCTTTTTTTAAGGATTATCTGGGAACTAATGACAAGTTTTCTTTTGGCAGTTTTCGTATGCCGATCGTGTGGTCATTGATCGGGGTCTGGTTTTTCATGTTTATGAGTACCTATCGAGGCATACGGTTTGTGGGTAAGCTGGTGCTATTTATAGTTCCGATCCCGTGGTTGATGTTATTTCTTTTATTGTTCCGCAGTCTGAGTATGGAAGGTTCGATAGTAGGAGTAGATTATTTTTTGAAGCCGAACTGGTCATGTCTGGCAGATGTGAATATCTGGCGAGCGGCGTTTGGTCATGTAAGTTTTTCGATGTCGATCGGATTTGGAGTAATGATAACCTATGCTAGTTATCTGGATCGCAAGGGCGATATTAACAATAATGCATTGATGATCGGTCTGGCGGATCTGGGTACGAGTTTTGTCGCCGGTCTGACGGTGTTTGCGACGATGGGGGCATTTGCGTTTCAGCAGGGTATAGAGGTGACAAATGTGCTTGATAGTGCCCGTAGTATAGGTTTGGCGTTTGTGGCCTTTCCTGAGGCATTGGCGAATATGCCGGCCCCGGTATTTTTCTCGGTGGTATTTTTTCTGACCCTGTTTATTCTTGGTCTGGATTCAGCATTTTCGCTGACGGAAGCGGCTCTGGGCAGTCTGATCGATAAAACGGGCTGGTCGCGAGTGAAGGTATTGGCGGTAATGTCAGTGGTTGGTTGTGGTCTGGGCTTGATCTATGTAACAGAGGGCGGGTTGAGCTGGTTTGACATGATCGATTCATTTATAAATGAGGGCGAGTTTGGTATAACCTTTGTGGTATTGGCAGAGTGTGTGGCTTTGGGCTGGCTGTGTGATCTGGGGTTGTTGCGAGACCATGCCAATCAGCGAAGCGACTGGCAGTTGGGTAATTGGTGGCAGGTTATGATAAAGTATGTCTTGCCTCTGATATTGATAGCACTTATCATCTGGGGATTGTATGATAAAATTACATCCGGAAAAGGATTTATAATCGATAAGGACGGGCATTTGATCGGCCGGGACATATTTGGTTTGTCGATGAATGCGATAGCTATTTTGCTGGCGGTGGTTTTGGCGCTATGGCCCAATAGCAGGTTGCAGAATATAAGTGAGGTGGATTAAAATGGCAGAGATGATAATGTTGGCTCAGGCGGTCGATGGTGCCTTGAGCAGTGACGGGTCAGGCGGATTGTCTTTTTCGTCATTGATGACTTTGATTATAGTGGTGGTAATATTGGCAGGCGGTCTGGGCTGGAGTATATATCGTGCGTTGACAGCCAGGGCAGTACCCGATGAGCGGCAATATTCTCAGGAGGTATAGTAGGGCTGCGGAATACTTTGGGCAGCTCAGCTTGTTGTCAGGGCAGACGGTCAAGTCGTTGGTTAATTATCTCTGTTAGTTGCTGCTGCAATCCTGGCGATAATTGCGATTCTGTTATCATTTTTATCAGATCGCCCCGCAGTTCAAATAGCTCGCGGATTTTCTTTTCAGCATAGTTTGCATCAACTCCGATTGTATGAGCCAGTCGCATAAGGTCATTTTTATTTATGCGATCTTTCTTGCCGCTAATGGTTAGTGCCGTTTCGCCGTCTTCTTCTGGAATGGCCAGTCTGGAAGATACCAGATCATATGCCGGGCTGAGGGCAACGATACCTTTTTCGCTGGTCAGAAGTGAAAAATTCTTACGATGGGCATCGCCGTTACCGATGGCAAAATTGAAAACTATCGTTTCGAAATATCGCTGTAATTCCAACGGTGCAAAAGTGCAATGTTTCTTGATTATTCTGCCGATCTGTTCGTAACTGCCGGCGTATTTATCTGGCCCACCCAGTATCTGCTGCATATCTTCGCAGGCCAGCTTTTCCATGTGGGTACCTTTCTTGAACCTGTCAAATCGCTTGACCAGATATGCTGGTGTACCATCTGACAATTCCAGCAAGATAGATTCGGCAGTGTTCAGGCCAAATCGCCTACCCATTTGCATACAAAGGAATTCATTTTGTGGCAGTTCTTCAAATAACTGCGTTTGTGGCTTCAGAATGAACTGGCCATCAGTGGCAACAACTTGCAAGGTGTCATTTTCCAGCCGCATAGAAAGTTTGGGCTGAATACCGGAAATGCTTAGCTTGCCAGCGAGTTTTTGGGCTTCCATCGCTATCTGGTTCAGGCTCAGAGATATTGCCGGTAAAATTGGTTTGCCAAACAATGCCCGCAGTTGTTTGGTGGTGTAGTTATTCTTGCTCATTATCGCCCCCTTTCAGGCTGATCGCCCCAATGCAATCGCCACAGGTTTTCATTAGCAAACCAAAAGTGTCATGTTCGTCAACCTTGATAGTTGCGGCGGCGATGTGTAAATACCAGCCTTCTGGAACCAGTCCGGCAAAAAACGGGAATATGACTTCCGAGTCAAAACTTTCTGTCTGAAGCGGTAAGGTAAGAGATATTGCCGGGCCGTGATGCAGGTAATCAGGGTCATAGGTGAAACTGTAATGTCCATTATCATTTTCCCTGAGTAGCCCGGCATATTGCCTGCGATAATAAACCTTTACGCTACGCATTATGATTTACGCCTTATAGTAAGCTCGCAACCAAGCAGGCCAAGCACCTGATTAACTTTATCAAGCCGGACTGTTGGTTTTCCCTGTTCCAGTTCCCGAACAAACCGCAAGCCAACCCCGGCACGCTCTGCTACCTGAGCCTGGGTAAGACCAGCATCTTTACGCATCCGTTTTATCTCGTTTACAAAGTTCATAATAGCCCCTTTAGGGTATAAATAAGCCTTTTATATCACCATTATCGGCTATTAATCCGAAAAAATAAAGCATTTTATACCCTTTAGGGTATTATATTGATGATTATATTTGGCTTATACAAACAGCAGGGGGCAAAAATGGCATATTTTATACCCGATAGGGATTATTTAGCCCATCTATCGGCCCAGAGTTGGAGCATGAGTAAGGTCCAGAGTTGTTTGCCGTTGTCTTTTTGGTTCTGGTTGTTATGCTGGAGTAATTTTTCGGCGGCTGGTTTGCTTATTATACTGCCTGTTATCATTGAGCCGTTTAAGACTTTGTCGCAGAACATGTCGCGTAGTTCTTTACGGAACCATTGGCCGGTGGGCAGGGCAAAGCCCATTTTCGGGCGACGGCGGATGGGGTTGGGTAATATGTCCGAGAAAGCGTCTCGTAGTATTTTTTTGCCGTTATTGCCGGCGATGAGCCAGTTGACCGGCAGGGTACTGGCCAGTTCGATGAGCTTATGATCTTGAAATGGGCAGCGAACTTCGAGGCTGTGTGCCATACTGGCGATGTCGGTTTTGGTGTTCAGGTCGCCGGGGAGATAGTGCAGGTTGTCGAGCAGAATAGCAGCCTGGGCTGGTTTTTTATGTTGGGCAAAGAGGTCTTGGGCCAGGCGAGTGCAATCATCGGTTAAGGTTAGGTTCGGGGCGATCTGGCTGATAAAATCCCGATCGAATACGCCCAGCCAGGAGGTATAGCATTGCCAATCTGGAAGACCGGCATAAGAGAGAAACCGGCTGAGATAGCTCAAGCGGCTGTGATGTTCATCTGCGGAAATACCCATTTTCTGACCAAGGTGCAAAAACTTGCGTAATATCATACTACGGCCAATAGTAGCGGCAAGCCTTATGGCCTTATGCCTGCGATAACCGCCGAAAGCTTCATCGCCGCCGTCGCCGCTGAGAGCGACAGTAACCCTCTGTCGGGTAAGTCGGCAAAGATGAAATGTAGGCAAAGCGGAGGCATCGGCAAAAGGCTCATCGTAATATTCCAGCAGTTGTGCGATAGTCTCCCGGCATTGCGGCTGGACAATATGTTCGATATGGTCGCAGTTGAAAGCATTTGCGGCAATGCGGCTGAAAGGCAGTTCGTTATATTTTTTTTCTTCAAAGCCGATAGCGCAGGTTTTGATCGGCTGGTGAGAGGCCTCGGCCATTATGCCGGTGATGATAGTTGAGTCAGTACCGCCGGAGAGGAAGCTGCCCAGAGGTACATCGCTGACCATGCGTATTTGGACGGCGTGTGTGAGTGTATCTCTGACTTGCTGGCGTGCCTGCTGATATGAGCCGTTGTAGTTTCGCTCCTGGGGTATATGCCAATATGAGACCGGGCCGGAAGTATTGCCTTTATGATC
>JAFGDI010000198.1 GCA_016932145.1 Sedimentisphaerales bacterium | reverse complement strand
ATTTTATACCACTGCCGGCCAAAAGACGCTCTCTATTCAAGACTATAATCAGAAGATAGTCGATTGGGGCAGTATAAATGACATTCCATATCTGAAAAAAGATCAGATAGCATGGGTCGGCACTCACAGCCATGAACCGGCAGGTAATATATCCTATGAATTTTGCAATATGTTCATGTATAAAATAGAACTGGATTCAAATTGCAATAAACTAACCCTGCCAGACAATGACAACATAGTCATCTTTGCCGCTACTCTGGCTGATCACCCCTGTGAAACAACCTCACCAGCATCTGAGCTGATCGACTCTTTACCATATATGCCGGAGCTCGCACCTCAACCTGAGCTGAGAGAAAATCTGGCACTCAACAAAACCACCCGGGCCAGCGGCAATGTAGAAAAAGAACCCGCAGCTATGGCTGTCGATGGCACTGTCCAGAACAACAGTAAATGGTGTTCCACTGGCAGTAAGGATAATGCTCAGCACTGGCTGATCGTTGACCTGCAGGAAGAATACCTGGTTGACACTTTTATCATTAAACACGCCGGTGTGATCAAGGAAATGCTCGAACATGGCCGGACTAACAGCAGATGGAATACCGTTGACTTCAGTATTCAAACCAGCCCCGATGGTCAATACAACTGGCAAGACCTCATCTGCGTTAAGGACAATACTGACGATATCTCCCGCCATACCATTGCCCCGGTTAAGGCCCGTTATCTCAGACTCTATATTACCAATCCAGCCCGAGATGATGACAAAGCTGCCCGGATATTTGAATTTGAAGTTTATGGCCAGACGCCCACCGACAAACCACAAAAATAAGTACAAAACTAAAACAAAACAATAAGAGGAAACCTAACTATGATCAAAAAACTAAAGTTGATGCTAATTGCCCTGGCTCTGGCTCTGGCTCTTCCGGTTTCAGCCACTGAAATTTACCATGATTCCTGGATAGATTTTAATAAGAACGGAACTATGGACATATATGAGAACCGCAACGAGCCAATTGAAAAACGAGTTGAGGACCTGCTCAGTCAGATGACCTCTGACGAAAAGACCGTACAGCTTTGCACCCTGTATGGCTATAAGCGGGTTCTGGAAGATGCCCTGCCTAACGATGGCTGGCTCAATAAGATATGGAAAGATGGTATCGCCAATATTGACGAACAGCATAATGGCATCAGTAATACCGAATATGCCTGGCCTGCCTCAAAGCACACCCAGACCATAAATGATACCCAACGCTGGTTCATCGAAAAGACCAGACTGGGCATTCCTGTTGACTTCACCAATGAGGGCATCAGAGGCGTATGCCATGTCTATGCCACAAATTTCCCCTGCCAGATAGCCATAGGTGCCACCTGGAACAGGCAATTGGTTAATGAAATTGGAAAAGTAACCGGCATGGAAGCCGCCGCTCTGGGCTATACCCATTTATACTCACCTATACTCGATGTACCTCGCGATCAGCGATGGGGCCGGGTCGTTGAGTGCTATGGCGAATCGCCTTATCTGGTCGCCCAGCTTGGCATTGAGCAGGCCAGAGGCATTCGCAGTGCCGGGCCCGGCGTTACCTGTAAGCATTTCGCCGTTTATAGTATCCCCAATGGCGGCCGTGATGGCGATGGCAGGACTGACCCCCATGTCGCACCTCGCGAAATGGAGCTGATTCATCTATACGCATTTGAACAGGTAATGGCAAATGTTGACATTACCGGCGTAATGAGCTCTTACAATGACTGGAATGGAGTACCTGTCTCTGCCAGCAGCCAGTTCCTCATCGATATTCTCCGTAAGCGAATGGGCTTTACCGGCTATGTAGTCTCCGATTCCGATGCCGTTGAGCAAATACACCATAAGCACAGAATAGCCCCCAATTTCAAAGAAGCCGCACGGGCATATATCCAAGCAGGTGGAAATGTTCGCACTAATTTCTCCAAGCCAGAAGATTTCATCAATCTGATCAGAGAATCACTCAGGGAAGGTGCTTTATCAATGGATGTTATCGATGCTCGTGTACGCGATGTGCTGGCTGTAAAGTTCAAGCTGGGACTTTTCGATAAACCCTATGTTGATGCTGTTGCTGCTGATACCATTGTTGCCAGTGATGAGCATAGAGCAATTGCTCTCAAAGCCGCTCAGGAATCTCTGGTTCTGTTAAAGAACCAGGACAACACCCTTCCCCTTGACCTGACCAAAGTCAAACGCATCGCCGTAGTAGGACCGGGAGCGGCTGAAAAAAGTATCTGCTGGTCTCGCTATGGCCCCAAAAAAGGCAATGTCATCAGCATCCTGGAAGGCATCAAACAGACATGTGCTGACAATGTTGAAGTTGTCTATAGTAAAGGCTGTAACCATCATGAAAAGAGCTGGCCGGTAAATGAAATAATCTATACCGAAATTGCCAGCGATGAAATGAACATGATCAATGCGGCAGTCGAAGCCGCCGGCGATTGTGAATATATTATCGCTGTCGTAGGAGAAAACGAAGACATGGTAGGTGAATGTAAATCCAGAACATCTCTGGACCTGCCCCAGAATCAGCAACTACTGCTGAGAAAGCTCCACGCTACAGGCAAGCCCGTTATTGTCGTACTCACCAACGGCCGGCCTTTAAGTATTAACTGGGAAGATAAATACTGCCCGGCTATACTCAATGCCTGGTTTGGCGGCGAGTTTATGGGACAAGCCGTTGCCGAAGCCATTTTTGGCATATACAACCCGGGCGGAAAACTGCCCATTACTTTCCCCCGTACTGCCGGACAGATACCGATCAATTTCCCCGTTCACAATGCTGCTCTGGGCAAGCAGTCCAGCGGTAATAATCCCAACGGAACTGGTAATTCCAGAGTTACCGAAGCCCTATACCCCTTCGGCTATGGCTTGAGCTATACCACATTTAAATATTCAGACCTCAAGTTAAGCAGCGAAAAGATCAACGCTACCGATACCGTAACTGTCTCCCTGACGGTTACTAATGAAGGTAAATATGCCGGCGATGAAATAGTCCAGCTTTATGTCAGAGACCGTTACGCCAGCGTTATACCTTACGACAAAGACATCAGAGGGTTTGAGCGCATACATCTGGCTGCCGGTCAAAGCAAACAAGTATCCTTTACCCTGTTACCAACCAGAGACCTATGGCTTATTGACACCAACCTCAACCGCGTAGTCGAACCAGGTGATTTCGAGATCATGATTGGAGCAAGCTCAGCAGATACCCGCTTAAAAAAGAACTTAAAAGTGATAGGTGATATATATCTTATCGAACCTTCTCTATTAAAACCATAATCAGAAAATTGCGATAATTGGTTCAGTACCATTGTTGCTTAATCATATTTCTACAACTATAAGTTCAGCGTGTAGGGCAAGCAGCTGAGGAAAGGAGAGGGTCTTGACTCTCTCCTTTCTTATTTACCTCAACAATAACTTCCTTACAATAGCACCACAACAGGCGTGTTACAATTTGTATAACAACGCAGTAAAAATACTATCGCCTGATTCCTGACCAGGCATGCCGGAGGCCTTTTCTGACCATTTTCCTCAATTATAATAACCACCAGGCGAACACATGCCTTGATATAAACCAGCTATAAGTTTATAATAACCATAAATTACAATTATCATTATTAATACAGGAGCTATAAAATTGCAGGCTAATAAACAAAAATTATTCACTTTTATCGGATTCAGCCAAAACCTCAGATCTTTACTGACTATTTGCGGTATTATGCTACTAACAGGCATTTCTTATGCCCAGAATAGCACTGATTTATCTGAACTGGTTAACCCCTTTATAGGTACGGTTCGCGGCTCGGGGTCAACTTACCCCGGGGCTCAGGTACCGCTGGGAATGCTCTCGTTCAGTCCGCATACGCCAGAACGCAATCATGGCAGCGGCTATGACTATACCTGCGATGAGATCCGCGGCTTTGGGCTGGTGCATATTAGCGGCGTCGGCTGCGAGGCGGTTTGTGAGCTGCCTTTTATGCCAGTAACCGGCGAACTCACCAAATCACCTGCTCTTGACAAAAATGCCTATAGCTCTAAATACAGACACGATAACGAGCAGGCATCACCAGGCTACTATTCTGTAACTCTCGACAATTACGCCGTTAACACAGAACTTACTGCCACTACCCGCTGCGGTATGGCCAAATTCACTTATCAGAACCAGAGCCCGGCCCATATCATCTTCGATCCGGGTGCTTCTGCTAACGGTATGCGAGATGGACTCATCGAGATCGATGCCAAAAATCGCTCCGTTTCCGGATGGGTTAATGGCGGCGGTTTCTGCCACCAGAAAAAGTGTGATTACATCATTTATTATACCGTCGTCTTTGATACTGATTTCTCTGAAGTCGGATGCTGGCAGGGAGAAAGCAAAAACAACCGCCAATCCAGCGTTAAAGGTAATGATATTGCCGCCTATTTCAGCTTCCCGGCGGGTACTAAGACCGTCACAATGAAAACCGCCATCTCCTTCGTGTCACTGGCTAATGCCAGAGAAAACCTGGCAACAGAAATGCCTCATTGGGATTTCACCAAAATCAGATCTGAGGCAAGAAACCAATGGAACAAAACTCTCAGCCGCATACAAATCGAAGGCGGTACTTTAGACGATAGAACCATCTTCTATACCGCACTGTACCATACTCTCATGCTCCCTAATATCTTTGACGATGTTAACGGCGAATATATCGGTATGGATAATAAAACCTATAAAGTCAAAACCGGTCATCATGCCTATGCCACTTTTTCCGGCTGGGACACATATCGCACTCAGGCCCAACTCTGGGGTTTGCTATACCCTGAAATTGCCAGTGATTTCTGCCAGACATTACTGGACACATCAAAACAAACACAATTCAACGGTGGAGGCGGCTTACCTCTCTGGAGCATGTTTAACGACGAAACACTCATCATGGCCGGATACCCCGCGGCACTGTTCATTGCCAACGCTTACGCCTTTGGAGCTCGTGACTTTGATGTTAAAGCCCTCACCGAGATCATGATCGATTCCGGAAAAGAAAACCGATATTGGGGCAGAAACCTCAATTACACCTGGCAGTATCTCACCGAATATAAGCAGCATGGATTTTACCCTGATGACTGCGGTATCCACTGTTCCATCTCTCAGACCGTTGAATATTCACTGGCTGATTTCGCTATTGCACAGATGGCTAAAATCGCCGGCGACGATGAAAACTACAAATATTTCCTCGACCGCAGCCAGAATTTCTTCAACCTTCTCCACCCCACCGAAAAGTACCTCTGGCCCAAATATGCCGATGGAACCTGGAAAAATAACTTCAACCCCTATTCCAGCGATAGCTGTCAGGAAGGCACTTCAACCCACTATACCTGGGGGGCTGCTCATAATCTGACTCGTCTTATCAATGAAATTGGAGGAGAATCTATCGCCCTGGAAAGACTCGATAAACTCATGGCACAGATCGCTTTTGGTTATGATTACGGCAACCCCCATTACCTGGCTGGTAATGAACCCTGCTTCGGCATAGTGCCGGTTTATAACTGGGCTGGAGCCCCATGGAAAGCTCAGCAGCAGATGAGAAATGTGATCTATGCCTCTTTCTCCAATACTCCCAAAGGCATACCCGGCGATGATGATAGCGGTGCTATGTCGGCCTGGTATATCTTCGCCGCTCTGGGGCTATACCCCGAAGTGCCGGGCATTGGCGGATTTGCTATTACCGGACCGCTCTTTGAAAAGGCTACTCTTTCTCTGCCAAACGACCGGAAATTAGTTATAACCGCCAAAAATGCCTCTACTGAAACTCCATACAT
>JAFGDI010000019.1 GCA_016932145.1 Sedimentisphaerales bacterium | reverse complement strand
TTTCAATAAGCACCAGATAGGTCTTACCATTAGCGGCCTTCTGGAATCTGATCCCGGCGTGAACGCCGTTGCGTACCGCATAACTCTGGGCCTGACTCAAGGCCGTCTTGACCAGATTGCGGGCATTGGTCATACTGGCATTTCTTACCATACTGGTAATATTCGGCACTGCTATCACCATCATTATCGCCGCGATAGTAACAACAGTAAGCATCTCCACCAGCGTAAAGCCGCCAGATAGCCGGTATTGTCTTTTTCTCACACTTGGTATCATATTTTCTACTCCGGGCAGACACCTTGGTCTCACCCTGGACTCAAGCCGGGAATATAATCGGCTTTATCTCATTAACTTTATATTGTATAAAGAGTTAAGCCTGGTACAGACCAACTCTCTTTTCTCAGCAGATTATACAGGCAAATACCCGTATCGCCCACATAATTTATCTGATTTAACACAAAAAATCATTAAAATCTACCCTCTGGGAACGCTGAGCCCCAGCTCGGCAGAAAATGGGCAAAACTGACAACATCGACATTTGCCCGGCAAGAAATAACTCCCCTTATATTGGCAACTTTAAAGCTGATTTTACATTTTCAAATTCTATACCCATAGGGTATGATTTGACCCTGCTCGCTTCGAGGCAAGTGGTTTAATTGTAAACACTTGTATCACGGCCTACAGGACAATCTCATTTGTAAACGGTATAAGAGCAATTCCGCTTGCCAATCTGGAACTCGGCACTACCAGATTGGCACACAGACAGCCCTAAAAAAAAAGGCAAAAGTGATAAGTTTTAACTTAACTTCTGCCTCTGCAATGCCTTATACTACAATCAAAGCTCAGTCGATACTATATCATCCGCCGTACCAAAAGTCCGGTCCTTACCCGCACTCCTAATCTGGGGAAAATTACCCTGCCCACGGTTAATATAGATCATTGGCTCATTTACACCATTACCATCAACCACCGTATCATTATCTGCAAGGTTCACACCTACAGATTTGTCATCACTGGCATACCAACCATCACAAATAACTATGCGTTGCACCGGGTTGGCTGGACCTGCGCCATCCCAATCATAAACCAGCGGCACTACACAATCCTGCGGCAGTCCCTCAAGCAACTTACGCACTTCTGCGTCACTATTCAATGTTTCATACAAATTATGAATGCCGCTTGCCGGATAACTCTTATTTACCCGAAAATACTCCTCCAGCACAGCATTCAGAGTACTCATTATAGTCTCTGTCTTATTAACATTAGCCTTTGCTATAACACTCTGAGCTATAGTTATAGCACCAAAACCAAGTATAGTTATGATAGCTATAACCGCCAGCACCTCTACCAGTGTAAATCCTTTTCGCTTCATTTCGTAATACTTCCTAAACCAATAGTAATTATTTATTTCCCGGCAGCTGGTTCAACATTAGCTATATCATCCGATGTGCCATATTTCTGATCAAAACCTGCACTTATTATAAGAAAACTGTCTCTATTAAGCGGTCTGGCATTGGGTTGAATTGTGGTAGAATTTAAAAAGAACAAGTAAGGTTCACTAGATCTGGCGTGAGGACCTGAAACAACTGTATTAGGAGCTCCAGTCTTGAAATCCCAAACATAATATGGAAAACACCTGAAAAGTTCCGACTTAGTTTCAGGCCATCTAGGATCACTATACAAACTATACATTGGCCCTACACTGGCAGGATTAATCATATTACCAACTACATCTGTTATGTACTGGTTATCAGTGTAATTGTAGGCATCTGCAAAACTAGTAGCTCTGGAATTGGCCTTAAAATAAAGTATGGGCAAAGAACCATCACCTTTAAGACCATCAGTAATCACAGGGTCAAAGCTACTCCAAGCCCTCTCATAAACACCAGCCACAGAATATTTTTTCAAATCCGCTAAATCATAAAGGGTTGAAGTAGGATTATTCTCCGAAGAAAGATATGCATTTCTCTTAACATTGGCAGCATATCCCGTAGTAGCAGGATTATATATCCTGTCCGCCCTATACCCAAGCTTATCAGCACCAAGAAGAGCTTCGGCCAAGAAGTGAGCCCCCTGCCTGAAGGTATCTCTTGTCTCTACAAAACTACCTGATTGCACCGTCGAACTCGGATAAAAGCCCTGATCGTTCCTGAACATTTCGAGGCCTTGTTCCATGGATGTTATCATAGCCTTACAGGCTGTGGCTCTGGCTTTCTTTTTCGCTGCTGACAGGGCCGGCATACTTATCCCGACCAGCAGGGCAATGATCGCCATAACGGTCAGTAATTCTACCAGGGTAAAAGCTCTTTTTTTGTTTCTGAATATCATAATAATTGTATCTCCAGTAATAAACTGAACTTGCGTTATTGTATCTTAGCCCAGATCTTCGATCATCTTTACCATAGGCATAAACAGGGCTATAACAATAAAGCCGCAGATAACACCCAGGAAAATAACCAGCACCGGCTCCATAAGTGACACCAGAGAGCCGACAAGTACATCGACTTCATCATCGTAATTATCGGCAACTTTGGACAACATCTTGTCTAATTCGCCGGTTTCTTCGCCTACATCGATCATATTTGTTACCAGCGAGTCGCAGACCTTGGCCTTACGAAGCGGCTCGGCCATGCCCTCACCTTTTTTAATACTTTCCAGTACTTTGAGCAAGGCTACACGATAAACCTCATTACCCGAGGTATCAGAGGTAATACGCAAAGCATCAAGAATGGGCACACCAGCGGAAACCAGCGTACCTAAAGTTCTGGCAAATCGTGAGATAGATGTCTTACCCAATATCTGGCCAATAACTGGTATCTTCAAATTAGCCGAGTCATGATAATACCGCCCTTTGGCACTCAGCCGGAGCAACTTTATCGAAACAATGATAATAATCGGCGAAAACAAAATTATAGCCCAGCCCCAGCGATTCATGATCCAGTCAGAAATATCAAGCAGTGTCTTAGTAACCGCCGGTAATTCTGAACCCATATCAGCAAAAATGGTCTGGAACTTCGGTACTACAAAGGTCATAATTCCCATTACAATACTAAAAGCAATGGTCAATACCGCGATCGGGTAGATCATCGCACCAACAACCTTGCGTTTCAAGGCCGCTGACTTTTCCATAAAATCAGCCAGACGATTCAAAATAAGATCCAGCACACCACCAGCCTCACCGGCAGCCACCATATTACTATACAAATTACTAAAGCACTTGGGATACTTGGCCATAGCCTCAGAAAGTGTTGTACCTGCTTCTACATCGTCGGCAACCGCACAGACCACTCGTTTAAGTGTGCCGGGCTTCTGCTGCTCTTCCAGAATTCGCAAACTGCGTAAAATTGGCAGACCTGCGTCCTGAAGCGTACTCAACTGACGGGTAAACTGGGTCAATATCTTGAGCTTAACCTTACCGCCAGTACCACGAACCCGCTTTGGAGCTCCGCCAATAGAACCAGCCTTATCTTTCTTAACTCGACGGGCACCCTTTTCCTTTACCTTGGTCGGGTAAAGACCCATATTGCGTATCTTACTCAATGCCTCGTCTGAACTTAATGCCTCAATCGTGTCTTTGACTTCCTGACCCATTGAGTCCATAGCTTCATATTGAAAAGTAGGCATATCAAATTCTCCTGAATTATACTTTTTTCTCTGCTAACTCTTGTTCAAAAAAACAGTTAGATTAAAATTACTCATGGCTACAGCTTAACCTTGCCATCTGTAAGATTCTACCTGCGGCATCTTAAAATGACCACATAAATAATTAAATGAGAACTAAAAACCTTATCCCAGCTCTTCGAGAACGGTCTCTTTAACGATCTCTTCTATACTGGTCTGCCCATCGTAAATAGCAGCAATACCGGCATCACGCATAGTGGTCATACCATTTCTGACTGCCAGCTCACGCAACTCAGCAGAGGAGGCATTAGCCATTATCGCCTCGCGGATCTCGTCATTTACAGTCATAACCTCAAATATACCCATACGACCTTTATAGCCGGTGTTATTACAATAATCACAACCCTTGCCATAATAGAAGTGACGGCCCGCCGTCTCCTCCGGGGTCAATTCCAACTCCATTAGCATTTCTTCTGAAGGATGGAACGCAGTCCGGCAATTCTTACATATAGTACGAACCAGACGCTGGCCCAGAATTCCTTCCAGGGTAGCAGTAATAAGGAAGCTGTCAACTCCAAGGTCAACCAGACGCGCAATAGAACTTGGTGCATCATTAGTATGAAGTGTCGTAAACACCAAGTGTCCAGTCAATGCCGCCTGAACCGCTATCTGAGCTGTTTCAAGGTCACGCGTTTCACCCACCAGAACCACATCAGGGTCCTGACGCAATATGCTTCTCAAACAGGCCGCAAAGGTCAGGCCAATATCCGGACGGATCTGACACTGTATAATACCATCAATATCATATTCCACT
>JAFGDI010000197.1 GCA_016932145.1 Sedimentisphaerales bacterium | reverse complement strand
ATTGTTACGAAATTAGTAGTTGTTCGTCTATTATTATAGCAAAGATGAGATTGACATGTGTCCTTATGTGCGGTTATTAGGCCGGGAGGGCGGTAAATTGTATATAATGTATTCTTAGTAAAGTAATTATGAATGGAATGTAATCCATTTATTCAGGAACTTTTTAGGAGCTGATGTAATGAAAAAGTTGGTTATGGTCCGGATGATGATCGTATTTTTGTTTTTGTCGAGTATTGCCTATGGTCGCTATTGGCCGGGTCATTATGATAGTGGTAGGGGGCTGGCTCTGGATGAAAAGACTTATAATGCGTATTTATCGTCAGCGGAAAGTGGTGATAAGGACGCACAATATATAATAGGTGGTTTATATCTCAAGGGTCTGGGTGTCAGTCAGGATATCAGTAAGTCAATTGGCTGGCTGACTATGGCGGCTCAGGCTAATCAGTTGGACGCTCAGCAGTTACTGGCGAAATTGTATTTTCTGGGCGAGCGAGTAGAGAGAAATGATGCGCTGGCCTATAAATGGCTGGCAATTATGGGTGCCAGAAATTTATGGCTCAGATCGCTGATGAACGATTGTAAGGTGCAGATCGATAAGGCAGCAGTTGAGCAGGGTCAGAAATTAGCACAGATATGGCTGGAGCAGTGGAAAGATAAGTGCATGACAGACCCGAAGTGCACCTTTGAGGCATTTGAAAAAACCATCGGAATAAGTTGCTTCTATCCGGGCAATGGTACAGGTGTCAGAAAGGAATTGGCCCGAAATAAAGACAAGCTGTTCCAGCTTGGTAACGGAAATGGCCATGGCTATGGTGACACCCGGCGGGAATTTGGCCAGACGGCGAAGAATACGGCGGCAATGAGTGTATCATCTGATATAAAAGAGCAGGTCGATGCTCTGCTGGCCTTAGCCAGGTCTGGTGATGTCCGGTCACAGACTCGGGCGGGAGTATGCTTTTTTTACGGGACCGGCTATCGTGAGGATAATTTAAAGGCTTTGTATTGGTTTACTATCGCCGCTGATAATGGCGACGCTGATGCGATTTTCTGTCTGGGCAGAATGCATATGCTTGGTATCGGTACGGTTCAGAACCCTGGCAGAGCAGTTGAGCTGCTGACAAAAGCTGCTGCTAAAAAACAAGTTGATGCCATGTATCTGCTGGCCAGAGAATATTACTATGGTGATATTCTGGAGAAGGATGATGCCAAAGCATATAAATGGATATCGCTAATGGCAGCTTCAGATAAAAAGGCAGAGGCGATCAAGAGTAAGTGTGAGTCGATTATGTCGCGTGAAGATATTGAGCAGGGCCGGCAAATGGCTCAGAAGCCAGTTAAAGTTGACCGTGTAAAAGTGGGTGTGTTTGTAAGTCTATATTCGGCTAAGGGGCCTTCATGGTGGCAAGGCAGTGAGATCGGCTGGAATCATGTTGGTATTGCCAGTCGCTTTAATGATATTGAAGAATATGAGCTGTATGCCCTGATCGATCCGGGTACTGCTGATGACCCATCGTTAAAAGGTCAACTGGCCAACTATAAATTTTCCAGTATGCTGCTGGACGCTTCCAAAGTTGAGGATCTGCAGAAGGTTGATATTATGGTATCGGGTAACTGGCATGTTAATATTAAGTGGGAGATAATAGATGCCGTTATCGAAGCGGTGAAAAGCGGTGTGCATCTGGTCAATTTTGAGCATTTTGGTCTGGTCCGCCCGGCATATGCCACCGGCTTTCAGGCGACCAAAGCGACCTGGGCCTCGCATATGAATAATGATATCAAAAATAATCCAGCCGAGATTGAGAGATATAAGCAGAAGATGACCGAACTGTTTGGCCTGAAGGATCCACGGTTCATCTGGCATTTAGGGCTTAAAGACTGGAAGATCAATAGTAATTACCCGGGCTTGGATTTTATTGCTGCAGGGACGATCACGAAGACCTGCGGGATAAATGGTCTGGTGGGTGACTATGTTGAAGGACAGGCTTTTGAGCTGGTTGACGATCAGCTTACCGATCAGTGGGATGGTCGCTCGGTTGCCAGGAAAGAGCTTAATCCGTTCACGGTCTATCGTTGTGGTAAGGGGCTGGCGGTGAATATGGGTATCGTAGGTGAGTTCAAGAATATTGGTTTCCCGGATCGCGACGATTTTGTGAAATATTGCGTTGACTGGGTAGTTGAGCATGGTGGTTTGGATAGAACAGTTGCCAGTGAGCCAGTGAAAGTCAGGGAAAGTGTCTGGACGATAAACCAGAAACTTATCAGCAGGGGCTTGTCAGTCAGTGGCGATTATTCAACAGCTGAAATATTGAATGATTTTGGCTGGCCATATCGAACTGAAAAAATTGCTGGTCTGGAGATATGGTACTATAAGATAACCAATGATTATCAGGTGCCGTTCTTTATCGTTGATGATAAGCTAATAGCTTATGGCGAAGTATTTTTCCAGACTATGCAATGGCGGAAGATCGTTAATCAGTGAAAGTAATAGTGAGTTGTGTAGAGGGGTGGCTGTTCTTAGGAGATAGCCACCCCTTATTGTATGTGTGTAGATGGTTGACAGGTCAGAATGGTCTGGTTAAAATCTGTTATTGTTGGTTTGTAGTTCACATATTGATTCGAGGAGTAGTAATGCGGTATATTCTATTAGTTGGCTATTTTATGGCAATGGTATTAGTGGCTGGTTACGGTACTGGTCAGGTTAAAGACTCTGGCGGTTCATGTGTTTGCTAGGTTAATTGTCTTGTGCAAAAGTATTTATGATCATATTTTCCCAATATTATGGTTTGGTATCAGGCTTATGGGGCAGGGGGATTTGACATTTATTACACTAGGTGGTATAATGTAAATGTGGAATAGATTAAGCAGATTCTCAGATAAGAATTTAGAAAGATTCTGGAAGGAAGGAAAGGCCAAGGCTTTACCTGCCGGTATTGAAAAAACGCTTAGACGCAAGTTAGCTATGTTGATGGCAGCAGTTGCTTTAGATGATTTGCGAATACCGCCATCAAACCATCTTGAAAAACTCAGGGGTGACCTGAGTGGTTTGTATAGCATAAGGGTCAATGACCAGTGGCGATTGATCTTCAGTTGGGAGGCAGATATGGCCTGTAATATTAACTTGATCGATTACCACAAAGGATGAAGGTTATGAGTAAGAAAATGAGTATGATAATACCTGCGATACCGGTTCATCCGGGTGAAGTATTGCAGGAGGAGTTTCTTGATCCATCTGGGATCACGCAAGTGGCACTGGCTGAGCATCTGGGTGTGCCGGCTCGACGCATTAATGAGATATGTCGGGGGCGGCGTTCGGTTTCGGCTCAGACGGCCTGGCTCTTATCGCAGGCATTGGGTACCAGTCCGCAATTCTGGCTGAATTTGCAATCGCTTTACGATCTGGCGGTGGCTCAAAGAGATTCAAAGCTAACGCCGGTGTCGCGGATAATTTCTGTTAATGGAAATGCCGCTGTTGCCGCGAAGATCCAGTAGCTCGAAAACCGCTCAGCATTTAAGAGTAGCCGCTAATGGTATAAGTGCTATTATCTTGCCAACATGGTTTCGCTTTGCCTTTCTCTGTTTTATCACTGGTGGCGATTTTGATACTGGCCAGAAAAGTATAAAGAGGGCAGAGATATTGAAAATGTATATGCTGTTTTGTTTTGTGCCTTCCAAATGTTAATTCTGGTGTGTAGCCACCATAGTCAGTTTATCTTTTCCAATTGTGGGGTTATTGCCTGCTTGAAATCTTCGTTCAGGCGTGACCATTGGAGAATGTCAACTCTGAATGGGAGGTCGGATTGGGCAAATGAATCCTGTAGTTCGCCCAGAGTGGCGAAATCCATTGGCTCATCATTAATAATTACAAGGTCAAGGTCCGAATAGCTTTTGGCTGTGCCAGTTACTCTTGAGCCGAATGCCATGCAGTCCAGTCCGTGAGCGAACTGTTGCAAAATGGCGGTAATTATCTCTCGTTCCTGGCCGGTTATTTTAATCATTGCGTTTTTCCAGTTGTTTATACAGGTCAGCCGCTGCATCAGCAAAAGCTACTGCCTCATTGAACACATCTCCGGCAACGAGTCGGTCATATATATGGCTGGTCTGATTTCTGGCAGTATGGAAGGCAAACCATTTATTAGGGTTGTCGATCAGATGATTTTCAGCGGCGAGTCTAAAGAGTTCTCGTCTGGATATTCCGTCAACATAGGAACTTCCCAGATTGATCTCCAGCCAGCGTTTGATCAGCTTCCAGGCCAGCTCGTATGTGTACTCAAAACGCTGGATAACCGAGTCGCGAATAATGTCGTTCGGTACCTCATCGCAGCCCTTACTGTGCCAGTAGAGAGACTCTTGTAGTGAGGCAATAGCACCTTGTAAACTTGATAGTTCCAGCATTATGTACTCCTAATCATTTCGGCTCATATCTGGTCAAAGCCGGTGAGGGCTTTTATTCTGGCTTTGGTGGTCGGGTGGGTGCGGAACAGGTTCATGGCTTCTGCACCGCTGAAGGGCTGGACGATAAACATGTTCTGGTAGCTGCCGGCGACCTTCATGGGTACGCGGTGGCTGTAGTTTTCCAGTTTTTGCAGGGCACTGGCCAGACCGTAGGGGCTGCCGGCCATTGCGGCACCGCCGGCATCGGCCATGAACTCACGACGGCGACTTATCGCCATCTGGATTATAGCTGCGGCTATCGGGGCCAGAATTATCAGTGCCAGGCTGGCCAGCGGGTTAGAGTCTTCATCGTCGCTGTTACCCAGAGGTAAAAAATAGAGCATGTAGCCTATAGAAGAGATCACGCCAGCGACGGTAGCGGCTATAGTGCTGATAAGAGTGTCGCGGTTCTTGATATGGGTCAGTTCATGGGCCAGAACGCCACGCAGCTCATCGGCAGAGAGGCACTCGAGCAGGCCCTCGGTTACGGCTACGGCGGCATGATGCGGGTTACGGCCGGTGGCAAAGGCGTTGGGCGAGCGGTCCGGGCAAATATAAACGCCCGGCATAGGCAGCCCGGCATTATTGGCCAGCTCCTCTACTGTGCCATAGAGACGAGCGTGAGTTTCACGGTCAACTTTTTTGGCACGCATCATGGTCAGAGCTATCTTATCACTGAAGAAATAACTGAAAAAGTTCATCATACCACT
>JAFGDI010000196.1 GCA_016932145.1 Sedimentisphaerales bacterium | reverse complement strand
TACCAATAGTTACGGTATATAATGGCAAGATGAAGAAGATGTCAAGTACCAATTGGCGTCTGCATGACGATGTATCTGAGGTTGCCATACTGGTGGAAGAAGGCGAGAAATATACCGTTGGTATTCGTTCAGTACGGAAAACATATGGTGATTATGTAATAAGTATAGATGGTCCGCAGACTGGTCAGCTCTGGACAGAAGATTATGGCAATAGTAAATATGAGGCTGAGTTACTGTCTGAGACAAAGTCAGTAGCTGGTGAAATACTTAATCAGAGTCGCAATGACAAGGATTATTTTTCTTTTTATGCCCAAAGCAATGGTCAGGTTACCATTGATGTTATACCGCAGGATAATACCCTTGATGCAAATGTAGCGATATTGAATAGCAGGGGTAAGACTGTTGCTAAGTCTAATGCAGGTGGTTTAGGGGCAACAGAGAGCATAACGATCAATGTTGAAGCAGGTCAGTTATACTATGTAAAGACCGTTGGCGTATCTCGTACCCAGGGTCTTTATAGTCTTGAATTATCGGGTACCGGTCTTGATCCTGAAGGAGAGATATCTCAGGCTTATGAGGCAAAAGAATACGAGAACTGCTATGCGGTATTGGTAGGTGCCAGTGAATATGACAGGGCTCATGACCTGGCAGAAACCGAGCTTGATGTACAACTGATGCAGCAAGCCCTGACAGAAGCTATGAATGTTGACCCGGCAAATATAATGACACTTACGGGCAATAAGTACAGTGTCAATAGTAGTACTATAGAAAATGCACTTAGCTGGCTTGATGCTAATACCGGACCTGGTGATCTGGCATTATTCTATTATTCCGGTCATGGCGATTATGGCCGCAGTGTTGTCAAAGATGATAATGAGACACTGTATTTGCCCAGTGGAGATGATATAACGGAGCTGGAACTGAGAGCTATGCTCAGCAAATTCGATGCAGATACTACCAAGTTGGTAATAATAGACAGTTGCTATAGTGGCGGATTTGCCCAGACGGCTGATTATATTCCCAATACAGCAGTGTTAGCATCCTCCCAGTTTAATCAGATATCATGGGGTTATGTTGAGCGGTTTAATATTGATGCGGCAAAGGGTTCTGTTTTTACCAGCCTGTTTGCAGAGGGTCTGATGGAAAATAAAGTCAGTGATTCTGCTATAGATACCAATTCAGATGGCAAAGTAAGTTTTGGTGAGGCATTTATTTTGGCAGATACAAATGCCAACTTCTATACCGGAAAAAGCTGGAGCGTACAGGATCCGCTGGCCAGAATGCGTTATGGTGATATAATCCTTTAAGCCTGCTAATTCTGGTATATTCAGATTTTTATCGACAGTAATTTCCTTGAACTCAGAACTGATATTATAATGGCAATTGAGCCTGCCAATTTGAGTGGTCGTTTCCATAAGCAGAGTTATTTATTCGTTTTAATGCCGGGCCTGTGCCATCAGCAGCCGCCGGCCATGGTGTTTCATCACTGTATTCGATGCTATCAACGACAATATAATATTGAATATTATTTTCATATTCGCCCGGTCTGACCAGCGATACTCTTTCTCCTGAATTATTAAGTTTGCCGCTATAAGGTCCAAGTAATTCAGCACTCCCGGCGGAATATTTCTGAATAAATGCACCTGGGTTTCGTGCAATTATAACCGACTGGCCAGCGGGTATTATCATGCCAACCGGGAAGGTGTAATCAATACCTTCAGAGATTTTCCAGCTCACATTTTTCCCGGCTTCCTGAACCAATTCTGACAGTGTAACATCAGTAGCGGTAATATTTGATATGCGGATATATTCATATTCCTCTTTATCAAAGTTGTCACCAGCGGTTTGCAGAGGGGCGTACATGATCTCACTTATTACCAGAGGTCCTGTTTTAGCGGTAGCATTAACAGAGCCAGGAGTAATAGAGCTTAAAGTTACGAAATCATATTGGCCATCACTGAGCATGTATTTGCCGAAAGATTCACCGGTAAGAGAGGCCCCAAACTCTTCTTGCTGATAATAACCGCTAAGATTGCCATTAAGAGCTGAGCTGAGGTATAAGGTTTCGCCATTTTCACTGAGGGCAAAGGCCAGATTGCAGCCTGGAGCATTGATATTGCCGAAGGTTTGGTCCTGATATAGTACCAGATAGCTATATGGTTGTAAAACAGTACCGGCCAATATTTCATATTTAGCAAGATCTGAGCTGCTGTCTGAAAGTAACCAGCCACCGATATTTATCGGAGTTTCCGTGGTATTATACAGCTCAATCCAGTCAGAGGCTTCGGCGTGAGAATGTGCCAGAATTTCATTTATAATGATAGAGCCGGGAGCTGGTATATCGCCGGTGTCGTCAAAACCGGGAGATCCGCCCGGAGTATTGCCAGGCCGCCAGTTATCAGGGTAGTTCCAGCTATCAGTTGGTTGCAGGGCATCTATGATAGAAAGAGAGAATCCATCGCCATCAGTTATGTTGTACCATTTGTCACTATAGGAAAACTGCTGAATAATAATGCCTGATATGTCCTTTAAGGTCAGGGTTTCACCGGAATTACTCAGGCTGCCAGTGAACTCGCCGGCGAGAATGCCGGTGAAGTCCGGATAAGTCTGAGTAAAGAGGGAGATATTGTCAGTTATTACTACATATTCTCCGCTGTTAATCATGATATCAGGGAAGGTAAAAGTTATACCCTGATCAAAGTATAATTGATAGAGACTTATCGGTTCAGAGCCAATATTAGTCAGCTCAACAAATTCAACTCCATCATCAGTCGGGTGGTACATAAGTTCGGATATACGCAGGCCAGAGGCGGCATCTCCGATCTGATATGTTACCTGCTGCAGGGCACTCCAGGTGCTGCCGTTGCGTATTCTTGCTTTGATAATGGTATTTCTGCTGAGCTGTACAGGGCTGGAGTATATACTGCCAACTGCAAGGCCAGTCCAGTATTGTCTGGGGTCGGTTTGGTCTGTGGTATAGTAAATAGTACCAAAACCATTGGGGTTATTTATGGACAGTATGTCACCGCTGTTAATAATGCCGCCAGAAGAGGGCTGGGTGTTTATATTAAGTGTTGGAGGGGAAATGTTAGGATACCAGCCCAGGCCCTGGAAATGAACAATGATATTACTGGTAAGTGAGCTGATATATCCCAGTACGCGTGTATTTTCAGTCAGCCATTCATCATTGCGGGTGTAAGGGGTTGCCCGTCTATGATCGCCCCAGCGGGCAGATTCGGCAATAATTGCTGTATCAAGCATGTCTCTGAACTTTTGCCAGCGGTTCTGGGTGGCAGCGGTGCTCAAAGGGCCTTTTATATGTTGATATAGTCTGTCAGCGAATTGCACTTTGAATTCAGTAAACCTGGCCAGATAGGTGTCCAGAAATGGCCAGGTCTTAAGCTGGGTATCAGCGAATGCGGTGCCTTTTTCCATGGTCCTCTCAGAGTCCCAGGCATAGTAGCGCCAGGGGGCATTGAATAGTCCGCCGCCGGCAACCTTCCAGTTGCCATCGGTTTTGAGGTCTTCGTTGCCGCCATATCTCTGGATTATGGTCCAGTCTATATAATTATTGATATCAAGTCTTTCAGTAATAGTTTCCCAGGTTGACTGATTACTGCCAACTGCCCCTTGCAATAAAGTGCCAAGGTCCTGCCATTTACTGTAAGTGCCATCGTTTACCTCGCCACCGTTGAGGGCGTCGTAATACTCTGGTTCTCCGCCATGATAAGCGGCATAGTGAGAAGCCTCTGCTCTTTCATGGAGCATGTAAACGCCCCAGTAGAGACCATTAAGGTATAAGTGGACATAGCGGCCGGCTCCGGCATCAGGGTTGCCCATATCGAGCAGGCATTCCCTGATGAATTGGTCACGGATCAACATGCCCCGGCTCCTTTGAGTAGCATCGTAGTGAACCCATGAGTTATTAAAGCAGGCCCGCAGTTGGATAGAGTTAAAAGTGGTATTATCTGTTTGGTCAAAGAGCTTATGTTCGAGGGTTGAGTTGCCATAACCACCATTGAACCGCAGACTCAATGAATGTTTGGGCGATTTGAGTGGTTCGCGACTGGCACCACCTTGTACGCGTAAACCGCAGTCAATATGGAATTGTTCATTAGTTATACTATCAAACAGTTCGGCGCTGGCCGGGCGTTCCCATTCTATGCCGCTTTGCATTGAATGGTTATAAATGCCAAAACTTGCATCAAAGAGATTTTCAGGTGCAGTGGCAATAGAAAGGGCAGGCAAGGCCAGCAGAGCATTTTCGATTATGGAACGGGCCTGGTCCTGGGTATAACTGGTGTTGCCGGCAACAAGTTTAATATGTGTTGCATCGTTTTCCATATCATAGTCGCCAACGCTCCCTTCGCCCCATTCCAGGGTATAGCGACTGTCAACCGGGCGGGTCTGGCGGACGACATCCTGCGGAAATATATAACTGGCTGTAGTTACATTAGGTGAGAGATAATCGGTTCTGAATGCTGCGGCACGCAGGCAGGTTGTGGTGCTTACGGTAACAGGCCCGTTATATATTGTACCTGCTACTCGTGGATCGCTACCGTCTGTCGTATATTGTATTTGGGCTTGGGGGTCGGAACAGGTCAGTTCAACAGTGAATGCCTGATCATAATAGCCGTGAGACTTGTTCAGAGTTACAGGGGGGACTACTCCCTGATATGCAGTTGAATTTACCATGCCACTCCAGCGATTGCTGACCATAGTTCCTGCGGTAGGTTCTTTAAGGTAGCCGATGGAGCCATCTTGTGCTATGCCATAGGTAGTAAAAGGGTATTGCGGTGGGTAATTTTCATAACTGTGGCATATGGTTGTTCCGTCGGGTTTAACTAATGCCAGGTATCCACCATCTGCACTCAGGCTGAAATTGGTGTGTAATGAACCAAAGGCATCGACAAAGGGATAATTATTGGGGAATTCGCTCTGGAGCCGACCAGAGGCAAATAATATGATAAATTCGCCCGGCTCTAATATAAGGTATTCTCCCTTATCAGTTGGGAATTGCCATTTGGTGAGATTGGCAGGGTCATCGGTCAGATACCAGTTACTCAGGTCTATACTTTGGAAGGAACCGTTATATAGTTCTATCCAATCTGGGTTAGCATTATTTACGCTGGTATTGGCCCAGGGGTATCGGGTGTAAATATCAGTTGTGTTAAGGAAAGGTATATGTGAATTTATGGCATCGAATTCAGAGATGTAAACAGAGGTTTCGGGCATTACCTGCCAGTTTTTTGCTATTGGTGAGAAATCAGACATATCAACATGATAATCGCCATTAAGATCAGATGAGCCTGTCTGGCTATTAAGCCAGCAGGAGGCCAGGAAAATCATATCTTCAATATCAATTACGCAATCGTTATTGATATCGCCCTGGGGGCAATCGACGGTATTGAATAATAGCACATCTATAACTACAATATCGCTGGACTGCTGACCAATGTCGTCAGTAGCGGTAAGTGCCAGCGTGTATTGGCCCTGTGTGGGGAAAATAGCTGTTATTTGAGCATCATTTGTGCCATTTGCAAAATATACACTGGCTGGCCCTTCGATCTGTTGCCAGTTTATTGTTGGAACGAAATTTTCGTCCAGAGAGTCATCTGCTACTGTTGCATTTATAGTTACTGTTGCCTGACCGCGAAAAAGTTCAGTTATAATATCATCACCGGCATCAACCTGAGGCGGATTATTTTGATATGTAATGCTATGCTCCTCGAGCAGGAAACCAGCCAGAGGATAGCCATAGCGGCCATTACTGCCGCTGGCAGGGTCAGGTACGGTGTATATTGTAAAGCTGCCATCAGCACCCGGGTCTATATCATCCCAGCGAACGACATAACCGGTACTGGAGTTGTCACCAGCGACCAGTTTAGTCAGATTGTCTTGTTTGTAGTATATGCCAGGAGTGCTGTTATTAACATAGTCATCCGCACCCAGCAGATAGTGATCTGCTATCCTGTCGGGATAGTCACTGTTACGAAATGCCGAGCCAGCGAAAGAGTATCTTTTTTCAGGGTCCAGGCCGCTGAAGGTTATCGACTGATACCAGCATGAGCCAGAGTTGCAAAAGTCAGCACAGTGCTGTATGATAGTGCCGGAGAAGTCGATTTTACCGTTAAATAGTTTATAGGCAGGAGTATTTACAGCCGGGTTTATTCCATAGCCAAAAGCAATTTTAGGTTCGTAGCCTGAAGGAACCTGCACTGAGACAGTAGGCATGCCGCTGCTACTGCCGGTGTTGTAGTTTATCAATCTTCCGCTGGTGGCACC
>JAFGDI010000195.1 GCA_016932145.1 Sedimentisphaerales bacterium | reverse complement strand
TGTAACTTTTTGTCCTGTTCCGGTATTATTTTCTTATTACTTACTTTAAATAAGTTGTATTTAACTGTAATTACCAACCAATACCTAATCTGAGGAAACCTGTGACCATGGATAGAAAAGGCAATAGTCTGTTTATTACTCTGTTTGTTTCATTCTTTCTGGCATTATTAACTGTTTTCCCTGTTTGTTCACAGGCAGAGGCGATAAAAGGTTTTTCTGATGTTTCCAGAATGGCCGCTGCTGAGGGAGTGGTATTATTGCGAAATCCGGTCTGTAAGTCAGAGGTTAAGGTGAATGAAACAGGTTGTGTATTGCCCCTTAAAAATGGTATTTCGATCTCTATTTTCGGTGTAGTTCAGGATTATTATTATTCCAATGGTTCTGGTTCTGGCGGTGGAGTAAGTGGTATAGCCGTAGATCATATAACAACAATAGCTGATGGTTTGCGAACCAATCCCAATGTTCGGGTAAATGAAGAGCTCGCCGGGGTTTATCGTCAGTGGATAAAGGCTAACCCTTTTCGCGAGAATGGCGGCTGGACCAATAATGTTTCCTGGTCGCAGATAGAAATGCCGCTCACTGATGCGGTTGTTACTCAGGCGCGCAGTGTGTCTCAGGCCGCCGTAGTGCTGATAGGTCGTACTGCCGGAGAAGATCATGAGGCCGCCAATATAAAGGGTTCCTGGCTGCTGACCGATACTGAAGTTGATATGCTCAACAAGGTATGTGCCAGTTTTGATCGGGTTGTGATTGTGCTTAACACCGGCGGTATTATTGATATGAGTTGGCTGAATGACTATCCGCAGGCAGCGGTGGTGTATGGCTGGCAGGGCGGTATGGAAGGCGGCAGTGCTACAGCCGATGTGCTTACCGGCGATATAACCCCAAGTGGTAAACTGGTTGATACTATTGCTCAGCGGCTGGAAGATCATCCCGCTCATGCCAATGCTACAACTGAGATCTGGCATTCTCTGAATTATGAAGAAGATATTTATATCGGTTATCGTTACTTTGAGACTTTTGCCCCGGAAAAGATAGTATATCCCTTTGGTTTTGGTCTTTCTTACACTACATTTAATACCAATACTGATAAAGTTGTTATTGCTGATGATAAAATAACGGTTCAGGTAACTGTTACCAATAACGGCAAGGTAAAGGGCAAGGAAGTTGTTCAGGTTTATTATGGTGCCCCACAGGGTAAGCTGGGTAAGCCGGTTAAACAGTTGGCCGCTTTTGCTAAAACTGGCGTTTTATATCCCGGCGAGAGCCAGACCATTGAAATAGCCTTTAATACCAGAGATATGGCCAGTTATGATGATAGTGGTGTAACCGGACACGATTCATGTTTCGTTATGGAGGCGGGAGATTATCCGATTTATGTCGGTAATGATTCACATACCTGTAAACTGGAAGGTGTTTATACTCTCAATGAGCTGCTGGTAGTTAAGCAGCTCCAGGAGGTGCTTGCTCCTACCAAACCGCTCAAACGAATGAAGCCAGGGGCTCTTACTGCCAGTGGTGCTTATGAGCTGACCTATGAGCCGGTACCGCTAAGGACGGTAGATTATAAGCAGCGTATTCTGGATGATCTGCCTGAGGCTATTGAGCGGACAAATGACAAGAAATATCGTCTGGTCGATGTATATAATGGTAAGGTATCTCTGGATGGCTTTATTGCCCAGTTTACAGACCTCGATCTGGCTTCGGTAGTTATCGGTGAGGAAAATAATGACAGTTCCCGCGGTACTACCGGCGCGGCTGGCTGTTTTGGTGCTGTTACCAAATCGCTGGAGGCTATGGGGCTGCCCCTGGCTATTGCCGCTGATGGCCCGGCTGGTATTCGGGTTAATAAATCAGTTAAGGTTACCAGTCTGCCTTGTGGCACTATGCAGGCATGTAGCTGGAATACTGATCTGGTAGAGCTGCTCTATGACCTTCTGGGTCAGGAGCTGGTTTTGAACCGGGTTGATACTATTCTGGGGCCTGGTGTTGACCTGCACCGTTATCCGCTGGGCGGCCGTAACTTTGAATATTATTCTGAAGATCCGCTTATGGTCGGTATGATGGCCTGGGCGGCAACGAAAGGCGTGCAAAAACATGGTGCTACGCCCACTATAAAGCATTTTGCTGCTAATAATCTGGAAAAGTACCGGCGTGAGATCAATACCTGTGTCTCTGAAAGGGCCCTGCGTGAAGTATATCTGCGTGGATTCCAGATTGCGGTGGAAAATGGCAATGTCGCCAGTATTATGAGCTCGTATAACCCGATCAATGGTACCTGGACTTCCAGCCACTATGACCTCAATACCATAGTTCTGCGTAATGAATGGGGCTTTGAGGGTGTTGTCATGACCGACTGGTGGGCAAATCTCGGTGATGATCAGGCTTTCTATACTCGTGCTGGAAATGGTATATATGGCAAATACATGGTGCGTGCCCAGCAAGACCTGTTCATGCGAAAAGATCAGGGGGTAGTTGAACGAGATCTGGGGCAAATGGACCATCTTCAGGCCTTGCAGCAAGGGGAGCTTACTCTGGGCGAATTGCAGCGTGTGGCAAAGAATATTTGCAGCTATCTGCTCAAATCATCTGCTCTGGCCCGTCATGAAGGGTTTAAATATGAGCAGAAGTTCACCAGCCGGCCAGATAAATTTACCGTAGTGAAAGATGTTACACCGGGTACTCCGCTGGTTCGTGAGATAACCATTAATGGTAAGAGTATAAGGGCTGAGATATTCAATCCCTTAAAGACTGAATATCTGGTATATGCCAATGGTCAGGAAACAATGCCTAAGGTTCAGGCTAAAGGAAGTGGTCAGACCAGAGTTGCTATAGAGCAGGCAAGTGCCGCCTGCCCTGCGGCTGTTATTACCGCCTCTGAGGGCAGAGAAGAACGCATCTACAAGGTTATCTTTACTGCTGCTGATGGTCTGGAACCCTTGCTGGATAATGCCGTTTATGCCAGAGTTTCCGAGCTGAAGGTTAATGGTAAGGCAATAACTGGATTTGTCGGTGATAATTACTATTATGCCCTTGGTACTGATAGCGAAGTATTACCAAATGTAACTTTTAAGGCAGCTAAAGGTGTAGTTGCTAAAAAGATAACTGAGCCGGAGAATATGATCGTGAAGATCATCTGTAAGAGCCGCGATCAGGCTAATACCTATGTCTTGCAGTTTGGCAAAAGCCCGGCCTCCGATGATTTCCATAGTCAGCAGATTAATAAGAACTGGAAGGTGCTAAATGAAGATCAGTCGCACTGGTCGCTTGGTCAGATACCAGGCTCATTGCAGATAACCGCACAAAGAGGCTCTTTGTGGCGGGGCGAAAATGATGTGAAAAACCTTGTCTGGCAGGAGGCTTTTGGTAACTGGCAGGCTACGGTTAAAATTGACCTTAATGTCCAGCCCTATGAAAATTATGATGGGGCCGGTATTGTCGCCTTCGCCGATCTGGATAATTATATCTATCTCAAGTATGAATATAGTAATGGCCCGGTAATTGGGGTATTCAAAGAGACGCAAGGTGCTGACCCGGTTGTTATTGGCCGGTTAGTCGGTGATGAGCTGGCAGAGTTCACACGCAAGAGCAAGACTGTATATCTGCGTTTAAAGAAGATCGGCAGTACCTATACGGGTTATGCCAGTGTTGATAATGTTAATTATATCTCCTTTGGCAGTACTTATGCCGATTATACCAGACCGTATTTTGGTATTACCGCTTCGGCGGGTGGTGCTGAGCCAAATGGTGAATTTTCTGCCGGTTTTGATCTGGTAAACTTCGATCTCGACCCGCAGGTAAATACTGTTACACTGGGGCAGGAGAAGCTGGTACTCAAGCCCGGCGAATGCGAGCCTGTAGCTATGACCAGCTCTCTGAGAGCTGTTGCCTGTAATGATACTGACAAGGGCTTATGCCTTACTGGCGGCGATAAAGGAGAAACGATCATCTATAGTCTCAATGTAGTTGAGGGCGGTGCATATCGGATTGCCGCTCGCTACCGGGCGAATAATTCTAATCCGCTGGCCCAGATGTCATTTACCGTTTATGATAATGATAAGCTGCTCA
>JAFGDI010000194.1 GCA_016932145.1 Sedimentisphaerales bacterium | reverse complement strand
TTACCGGACAGGTCGTTTGCTCGATGGTTTCTGTTGCTGATTCTGACTCTGCTGCCGCCGGAGCTGGCTCAGGAGCCGAGACCTTCTCTGTTTCAACCTGAACTGGTTCAGATCGTTTTTCACAGCCATAAATAAACACCATAGCTGTTAACATCATAAGAATAATACTGAAATAGCTTTTCATTTTACACCTGTCTTTCTTATCGATTAGATCATACTATTTGTTAAATTGCGGCAGCTTATCCAGATACTTTTCCGGGTCTTCCTTAAACTTCTTATCGCAGCCGGGGCAGCAGAAATAAACCTTCTGGCCCTTATAGATAACAAATACTTTTTTATCTATGGGGTTACCCATTACCGGGCAGAACATTTGTTCTCCGGGCACAGCAGGATCTGACATATTCATCATACTCATTCCGCCGGAAAGCTGGATTGATGAATCGATCTTGAAGTTACCGGAAACCACTACCTGATCACCTTCACTCAGTCCATTTAACACCTCATAATAGTCACCCCAGCGCCGGCCTAACTCTACTTCACGACCAGTGTAGGTCGGCCGTTCCCTATGGGGCACAGCCACATATACTATGGCCCGCTTCCCAGTCATGAGCGGAGATGAAGCTGGTATGAGCAAGGGCTGCTGTCTGGAAGGGCTTTGGTGACCGTACTTGACCTTTACCTGGCCCTGCACGAGCATATCAGGCTTTAGTTCCCCATTGCTATTATCATAGTTGACCCGCACCTCTATTGTCCTGCTGACAGGATCAACGACAGGTGAAATAAAACTCACCTGCCCACTGAAAACTTCTCCGGCATAAGCCGGGGTAGTAAACTCTGCCTCATCGCCCAGTTTAATTTTTGCCATATCGCTTTCAAAAACATCAAAGACCACCCAGAGCTTATTCAGATCGGCTATACTAAATAGATTATCCCCTGCCTTTACATAATTACCCTGTACCTGATATCGCTGGGTTACGATACCATCTGCCGGGGCGTTTATGGTAACATAAACAGCTCGCTGATTATTCTGGGGCAATAGCTCTATCTGCTGGTGAGCCAGGCCCATCTGTTCGAGCTTAGCCGCAGCCAGCTGCATATTTGCCTGAGCCGACTGCCTGACCAGCTCTGAACTGCCAGAATCAGTAACCGCCCGATATGCCTGCAAATATTCTTCTACCGCGGTATTGAGCTGCGGACTGTATAATTCCAGCATAGGACTGCCCTTTATTACCTGCTGGCCAGTATAATCGACAAAAAGCCGCTCTATACGACCTGCCGTCCAGGCGGTGAGCATACTCTGTGCCTGCTCATCATATTTAACCCGGCCGGTTAACCTGAGCTCATATTCGATCTCGCGACGCTGGGCCGGCGCAGTGGCCACTTCCATCAGCTTAATGGCATCCGGATTAAAACTAATCTCGCCGGGCAGGTCACTTACTACGCTTTGGTCCATTACGATCAGGTCCATATTACATAAAGGACACAAGCCCGGCTTGTCCTGCTTTATCTGCGGGTGCATCGAACAATACCATAGCTCACTTACCGGCCCTGGGGTATCTGATCTTCCCTTGTCCTGCCGGTTAAAATATCCCGCGAGGAACACGCCCAGTATAAAAGCCACTATAATCGCCATCAGCCATAACATGGCCTTGCCTGACCTGTTTTTTCTACATTGCATTTTCATTATTGTTTCACCTCAACACCCAAAGTCGGTAATTCACCACCAGTCAACATATCTAATTCTGCCATTATCAGGAGATAATCGGTTCTGGCCCGATAGTAGTTCAGCTCATACTGTAATTGCTGCCGACGGGCATCAATAAGAGAGAGGAAATCAATCGCCCCATCACGATAGGCCGCTTCTGATACTTTCACCAACTGGCCAAACTGGGGCAGCAGCACATCTCGGTTGAGCTTTATCTTCCTGACAGCTTCATCAAGTCTGTAAAGCAGTTCGATAACCTGCAACTGACTTTCATTATCAATCTCCCGGCGTTGTAACTCGCTAGCACGCATGTTTTCGACTGCCTGCCGCCGGATCGCTTTATTTCGCTCCTGCCAGACAGGAATATTTATCGAGAACATCAGCATAACCGGCTCCCGACCAGCATCTTCCAGCCCCAGCGCGAAATCAGGATAATTCACCCTCTCTGCCAGATCAAGAGCGCTGCGGCTGGCATCAACCTGGGCTGTCATGGTTCGCAGATCCGGATTAAACTCGGCTACTAATTTACTCACTAATATCTGGTCTGGCATAAATAATGTTTCATCAGGCAAGACAGGTCTTTCCAATGGTATTTCCGCCGGCAGGTCCATTATGGCACGCAATTTCTGACTTTGAGGTTCTTCCAGCCGCTCCAGACTTACCACAACATCTGACAATACCGCAAGTTCTATCTGGGAACGAACTATGTCCGGGTGACTGGCCAGAACTCCCTGATACTTTGACCGCACTACCTGTTCATAATATTTCATCAGGCTGTGATCATCTCGTGCCAGCTCCAGCGACTTCATCAGATAGGCATATTCATACCAGGCCTCCTTAACTCGATAACATAACTTAAGTCTTTGAGACTGAAATCTGTGACCGGCAGTCAACGCCTTCGCCCCGGCGACTGCCGAACGGGCCGATAACTTACCCCAACCGGGAAAACGCTGCATCAGCGACAGTTTACGATCTTCTGAACCGCCCATCATGCCATCGTCATACAGAAAATACCCTATGGTAAATTCCGGATCAGCCAACGAACGCTCCTGCCTGACAACTGCCAGTTGACCCTGCCATGTGGCATAACTACTGGCCAGGCCCGGGTTATGCATCAGAGCATAATCAAGAGCACTTTCCAGAGAATCGATCGCACCAGTGCCGGAGTCATCAGAAAAACCTTTTGCTGCCGGCACTATCAGTAAGGCCAGGATCGACACTATAACCATTTTCATCTTCATTTTAACCCTATTTTTCATAAAAGTAATCCACCCCACTGGTTTTATGTTACATTTATCG
>JAFGDI010000193.1 GCA_016932145.1 Sedimentisphaerales bacterium | reverse complement strand
GTAGCCAGAAATAATAGTGTATGCTTTCTTGTCATATTCTGCTACTCTCCTTATTAACTACTTGCGGGCTGAGCGGGCGAACAATATTAAAGGTAATGGAGATATTGGTCGGATAAAATTCGTCAGCTTTGTCATTGGTTCTGCCGCCATCCTGAATATCTCTGAACAAAGGAGACTTTTTCAGATTGCCAGTTATATAGCTGGTCAGCCCGGCTTCATTGGCCTTGATCGACAGCTTAACATTATAGCCATAGGTTGTTCGATCGGAAAAAACCGAGAGATTGGTAATATAAGCCTTTTCTGTAGGTGGCATAAGGCGGGTAATTTCATATAATATTCTCAGATATTCCAGGCGGGTTCCGCCCTGATCCTGAGAGACATAGCCGGCACAATTTAGCCATTGTTCCTGTGCCTTAAATACGGGTACTTTCTGCTCCTGATATTGAGCAATAGACCTTTCCAGATTTTTTATAGTGTTCTTTCTCTGGCCAATAATGCCAAACCACAGGGCAATAGCGACACAGGTGATCAGGATGATCAATAATCGTAGTATGGCCCGGCTGGTATGTTGATTTTCATTTGACCTTACTTCTTTTATATGGAGGTAGTCAAAGCAAACCGGGGCAAGGTGCAGGCCATTGAGAGCTGCTCCGATCGCTGCTGCGTAAGTTGCCTGCGGTTCTTGCGGCTTCTTTTGCCATGACAGTCCCAGATCAGCCGGGCAGATAATTGTTTCCAGGGCGGTGTCTGCGGTAAGGGTGGCAGCTACGGTTTCTGACCATTGTTCCTGATGGCAGTGTGGCTCATGATCTGAGATGAAAATGCGGGTTGGCATTATCAAGTCGGATTGACTGAGTTTCATTGTATTGAAAATACGGATAATACTGCTGGCATCTTCGCTGCCATCGCCTGTTACACTGGCAGCTACTGCCTGGATATGTGCCAGACCGAAATTGTCTGTCAGGGCCAGATAGATCCGATTTTCATCTCGGAATACGGCTGCGGAATTATTCCTGTCTGTAATATCATAGCTCTGATAGAGACTGTTTACTGAGGCAACGGCACGCAGGTCGATCGTTTTCAGGCGAAGATTACAATATTCGGCCAGTTTTTTTACTTTTGATATTTCATTTTTATTTGCGGGTGCCGCTAGTATGTAATTACATTCTTTTAATTCAGGAGCAGGCAGCCAGGTGTCTGTCACTATTTCATCTGCTGCACCCAGCAGTGATTCACTCATCAGCTTTACTACTGACTCTATTATCTGCTTTTGGCTCTGGCTGTCATTGGTTGTAGATTGAGCCGGCAGATAATATCTTTTGACCAGAGAGGGCCTTTGATTTATGGCAATAACTGCATCGCTTTTGTGCCATCCCTGTGAGATAAGTTTTTTCAGGAGTTCATCACCGCAATTTGTAATATCAGCATTGTGGTCATAAGTCAGGGTAAAGCCGCCGCAAACTATTAGTTTGCCGCGCTTGTGTCTGAGTTTTACTACTCTTATGATATTGTCGGTCAGATCTATTCCAAGCATTATCACTGCTTTCTGTTAGTTTTGATCACTGCTTTGAGCTGCTATCAGCTAAAAAATTATGATTTCATTTTAAGCCAGGCGATTTGAGAGCCGCCCACCATTACTTATTCTTTTACTACGCGGTACAATTCTGCCAGCGAGGTAACGGAATTGCCAACCAGTTCCAGACCATTTTCAAAGAGGGTTTTCATGCCGGACTCGCGAGCTGATTGTCTTAGTTTATCGGCGGACGATTTTTCTATTATCATATTGCGCATCTGCTGGTCCAGAGTGAACATTTCAAAAATAGCAGTACGGCCTTTATATCCGGTATTGCGGCATTCAAAGCAGCCTTGAGCCTGACAGGTCTTATGGCCGTTAAGGTAAGTGCTTTCCCCGTGAGGTAAATGCTCACCGGCAGTCAGCTCGGTCCGGCATTTGGTACATAGTTTGCGTACCAGCCGCTGGGCGGCCAGAACTTCCAGAGCTGAAGCGGCCAGATAAGGCTCTATGCCCATTTCCAGCAATCTTACAGGTGCCGAAGTGGCATCATTGGTGTGTAGCGTACTTAATACCAGGTGGCCGGTCATAGCAGAGGAGATAGCTATTTTTGCAGTTTCCGTATCGCGGATCTCACCTACCATGATTATGTCCGGGTCATGACGCAGTATGCTTCTCAGACAATGGGCAAAAGAAAGACCGATCTCAGGTTTTACCTGGATCTGAGAAACATTTTCCAGTTGATATTCGATAGGGTCTTCTACCGTTATGACTTTGCGGTCATGGCGGTCTATGCTATTAAGCAGAGAATAAAGTGTCGTGCTTTTTCCGCTGCCGGTCGGGCCGGTTATAAGAATAACGCCATGAGATGAATTAGCTCCTTTGTTGAGTGTTTCCATCTGGCTGTTATTGAGTCCGAGTTTATCAAAACGGACAAAAGCGGTTTCTTTGTCCAGCAGGCGTAATACCAGGCTTTGGCCAAACATAGTTGGAACTATGGAAACACGCACATCAATGGGTCGTCCCAGGGCCATAAGTCTGATCTGGCCATCCTGGGGTAGTCGCTTCTCGGCGATATCCAGCCGGGCCATTATCTTGATACGCGAAATAATCGCTGCTTCGAGATTTTTAATATTCGCCGGGACAGATTCGGATTGCAAAACACCGTCTATGCGATATCTGACTTGCAGGGTATTTTCGTATGGCTCGAGATGGATATCAGATGCCTGGCATTTGATAGCATCAAAGATGAGCTGATTAACAAAGCGAACAATAGCAGCATCCTGGAAATCATCGCTCCCGGCATCAATACGGTCATTATGCGAAATGTCCGCTGATTCAGTTTCAGAGAGAGAATAATAATTTTCCAGAACGACATCTTCAACAGTTTCAGCACCCAGGCCATATACTTGCTTGATTATTATGCCCAGGTCATAAGGGCATGCTAATACACCAGTTACCTGTATATCGCCAGGGCGGACATTATCGCCAAGGACAGCACAATTCATTCGCAGCCCGATCTCATCACACTTTTCAAACTGACCCGGATCGGCCATGGCCACTGTGATGCGAGTGCCATTGATGGCAACAGGAGCCAGAGTAAGTTCGTGGGCGAGTTTAGCGGGCAGCAGTCTTGCTAAACTCTGGTTGTAAGATACAGATTCCGGGCGAATTATGGTTATCTGGAGGAATCTGCTTAGACAATCCCAGATTTGTCTTTCTCTTTCCGGGTAATTTCTTAGCAGCCAATAATGCAGCGGCTCATGTAATTGCAGGGGGATGGCCCCCAATTCCGCCGGTTCAAAGGTCTTGCTCTCTATCAGATATGTCTTAAAATCTTCCATAATTTACTTTACCCGGGCGGGCCTGATCTAGTT
>JAFGDI010000192.1 GCA_016932145.1 Sedimentisphaerales bacterium | reverse complement strand
GCTCAGAGATAGAGGATTTATTACAGGGTAAGAGGTTTATATTGTTTCTTGGGCGAATAGCTAAGGTTAAGGGACTTGATATTCTAATCAAGGCTTTTGCTAATATGGATAGAAGTCTTTCAGATCTGATATTGGTAGTGGCTGGACCAGATGAAGATGGGTATCTTTCCAGTGTAAAACAAATTGTTGCTGATTCAGGGTTGAATGGCCGTGTAATTTTTACCGGCAGTGTTTCTGGTAATACAAAACGATACCTGTTGAAAAATGCCCGGCTATTTGCTCTGACTTCTTATGGTGAAGGGTTGCCAATGGCAGTATTGGAAGCAATGGCTTGTTCTGTTCCAGTTTTAATAACTCATCCGTGCAATATCCCTGAAGTTGCCAGATGCCATGCTGGAATGGTTGTTGAGCCGCAAGTGTCAGCGATAATTGCCGGACTTAATTATTTGCTATTGCAGGCAGACAAGCAACAAATGGGTGAAAATGGAAAAAAACTGGTGGCAGAAAAATTTACCTGGCAGCAGGTGGCCCGGCAGACACAATTGCTTTGTCAGCAGGTTTTGCAGGAGAGAAGATGATGATAATTAATGACGGGGTTCAATATCTGCCACAAAGTCAGTCTGGTATAAAATACAGGATAAAAAAGGTTAAAAACGAACTTGTTTATCGGTATCTGAAGAAACTGGTATGCCGGGCAGGTATTTCAGATACGGCTGACTTTTGCTGGCTTGAGCTTGGTTGTGGTCCTGGTAGTTTTATCACTCAACTTGAGAGTTGGTTTACTAACCTCAAGATAATTGGTGTTGATGCGTCGCAGGTTTTACTTGATTACGCTGCCAGTAAAACAGTTCGGGCCAGATATATTTGTGCAGAGGCTGAGTCTGTTCCGCTTGACGATGATTCAGTTGATATAGTTTCTTTAATGCAGGTTATTGAACATATTGAACAACCTTCAATGGTGTTTGAAGAAATCTTCAGAGTGTTAAAGAAGCAAGGATTGTTTATTCTGACAACGCCGAATTTATCCGGGTTGGGTTCTATAATAATGAAAAAGAAATGGCAGGGGTATAATGACAAAACACATATCTCTCTCGATGCCTACGATAATTGGTTGGACAAACTCAAATCCGCCAATTTCGACATTATCACCTCTGGCACAACCGGCTTGTCCGGCATACCGCTGGCTCGTTGGTTTCCGATTAATTTACTCTGGCAGCCGTGGCAGATTGTTTTTGGCTTTTTCCCCTGGAAATATGGTGAAAGTATAACTATTATCGCCAGAAAGAGGTAACTCTCATTGAATGTCTATATAGTAAGTCTGAAATATTCACCCGGTCTGGAGAAGGAATTTACATTGCTGGGTGATCGTTTCGCCGGGCATGGTCATGAGGTTGTATATCTTATCTCACGCCAGTATCGCACTCAATGTCAGGTCCGGCGTAATCTCGCCCTGACCGACTCAGCTGATATCAAACAAGTTATCCTCGATACACTCCGCTGGCCACTGAAACAGTCGCAGGCTCTTCGTGATGCTTTCACGGTCAATAAGCCTGATATTGTCCTTGTTTATAATCCTCATCCGCTTAATCGGGCTATATTCAAACTTGCCGCCGAACTTGCTCCCGGTGGCCGGCGAATCTTGTATCTGCATGAGCCGGGTAAAGAGTCCCTTAGCGGATATAGTATCAAGGGGCGGCTCATATATAAATATCTCAGCTATAACCTTGCTCGCCTGCTGCAATTATGTACCGATACGATCTTGCCCTCAGAATATGCCCAGGAGTTATTTCAGGGCCGGTTTGGTGACTCTTACGCCGGTGAGCTGCACCAGTGCCCGTTGCTGGTACCTGACCAGCCCGGAACGCAATCTGTCCGCCGGTGGTTTACTATGGCAGGTCGCTTTAATCTGACTAAGCGGCTTAGCCGTTTTGTCGAACTGATAAATTACTGTACTGATAACGGTCTGGGGCATGAGTTTGCTCTCGCCACAGCCAGCGATGTCAGTGTTGAGCTTAACTGGCTGACTTCTGCATCGGCAGCCAAACTGCATCTGGTTAATCCGCCCCGTATTGATGATGATGCTATCTCATCTGTTATGGCTGCCAGCAGGGCAGTTTTCTGTCTGCATGAAAATGTTACGCAAAGCGGGGTGGTGCCGGTAGCCTTTATGAACTCTACCCCGGTTATTGTGCGGAATGATCCCGGGTTGGCCCAGCAGGTAAGTCATGGCTATAATGGCTATGTTCTTCCCTATGATTTTACCAGTGCTGATATGGTCGCAGCTATGCAGTTTATAACGGAGAATCAGGCCGGGCTGTGCCTTAATGCTCGCAAGACCTATGAAAGTATCTACTCTCCGGATAAGTGGCCGGATTATTACTGCTGGCTGAATGCCGAAAATGTATGCGACTCTAACGCATAAGAAATTAACTGTTAACGGATAAAAAACGCAAATGGAAAAAATTTCTGTTATTACCCCTTGTTATAATAGTGCCGCTACTATCGGCGATACTCTGCAAAGCATTTCTGCTCAGACTTATAGCAATATAGAACATATTATAGTCGATGGTGGCTCGAAGGATAATACTCTGGAGATAGTCCGCAATATGGCTCGTCCCGGCAGTGTTATTATCTCCGAGCCTGATGAGGGTATTTATGATGCCATGAATAAGGGCTTGCGACGGGCGACAGGCGGTATTGTCTCTGTTCTTAATAGTGATGATTATTATGCATCAGATTTGGCACTGGCCAGAATGATGGCTTTTATGGCAGATAACGACTTGCAGGCCGCCTGGGGCGATATTGAATATCTGACTGCTGGTATTGTC
>JAFGDI010000191.1 GCA_016932145.1 Sedimentisphaerales bacterium | reverse complement strand
GCCACGCGGGAAAAGGCGTTCGACAAGATTCTGGCCGCCGGCAATCGCGCGGCGAAGATTACCAACAGCGTGTTGGGTATCGCGCGCAACCGAGGAACCGACGTCGAACCGACGGACCTGGCGAAGTTGATCGAAGACTCGTTGGTGTTGTTGGAACGCGAGATGAACAAGTATCGCATCCGCGTGGACAAGCGATTCCAAGAAATTCCGCAGGCAATGGTCAACGGAAATCAGATCCAACAGGTGTTGCTCAATCTGCTGATCAACGCGCGGCAGGCGATGCCCAACGGGGGACCGTTGGTGATCAAACTGTCGCATAACGCCGAAGAAGGGATGATCGAGTTGGTGGTGCGCGACTACGGGTCGGGCATTCCGGCGGAGAAACTTCCGAAGATCTTTGAGCCGTTTTTCAGCACAAAAGCCGGGCCCGACGCAAGCGGCAAGGGCGGCACCGGGTTGGGGTTGTCGATCACAAAAGATATTGTCCGTTTAATGGGTGGTACTATCAGCGTCGAAAGTACCGTTGGTAAGGGTTCTGTATTTACTGTTTCTATTAAACTGGAAAAAGCACAGAGAGAACAGGTAGAATCTGCTGTTAATATCCCGGCTGATCAGGTATTTAGTCAGGATCTGAAAGTGCTTGTCGTTGATGACAGCAAGACTAATCGGGTAATGGCGGTGAAAATGCTGGCTAAGCTGGGCTTTAATGCCGATTCCGCTGATAATGGTCAGGAAGCAGTTGAGATGGTTTCAGATGGTAGTTATGACCTGGTATTTATGGACCTGCAAATGCCGAAAATGGACGGTCTGGATGCTACCGGGAAGATACTTGAGCTGGTTAAAGATAATAAGCCCAAGATCATTGCTCTTACCGCTAATGCCTTTGAGGAAGACAGGAGAATGTGTCTTGATGCGGGCATGAACGACTATTTGAGTAAGCCACTTACCCTGCAAAAGCTGCGTGAGATAATTATAGCTCATATTGATCCGGAGCGAATAATGCCATCTCAAGCTGATGGCGTTCCAATGTCTGGAAATGAGCATGATAATAGCTCGGAACAGGCAGTAGTCAGCCAGAGTGGTGAAACTGAGGCAGAAAAGGTCAGGCATGCAGTTGACCTGGAAAAGGTCAGGCAGAATGTAGGCGGTGATAATGATCTGCTACTAGAGATATTTGAGACTTTTGCCACTGAGGCTATAGAGACTTTTACAAATATAAATAGCTCTCTGGAGAATAATGATTCGTCTAATGCCGGGAGGTATGCCCATGGTTTGAAGGGTATTGCCTGGGGTGTGGGGGCCGACAGATTGCGTGAATTGTGTCTGGAGGCGGAACAGGCGGGTAAAGGTGGCGATATAGAGGCGGTGCGAACAAAAGTTCCTGAAATAGAACAGGAAATGAATGCAGTTCTGAGTGAAATTAATGCTTATATAAGCGGAGAGTAAAACATGGAAAGCAAATTAGGCAGATACGCGATCCTTTATGCAGAGGATAGCAAGATAATGCAGAAGATCATCAGGATGATGTTAAGGCGTCTTGATTGTGACCCGGCGGTAGTGGAAGATGGCCTGACAGCCCGTAAAGTGCTTATGTCTGATAACCCGCCCGATATTGCCATACTCGACTGGGATATGCCCGGTGCTGATGGTATTGATCTGTGCAAAGAGGTGAAAGCGCGTACTGATGGCAAATTTGTCTATGTGATAATATTGACCATACATGAAAATAAAGATGCCGGGCTGGCCTATAGCTGCGGTGCAGATAAGTTCCTGTCAAAAGATGCCGGCATTGAAGCTCTGAACAAATGCCTGGAAGAGGCCGTGTTTGAGCTGGAATCAATTACTTCCACCTGAGCCGAAGGCTGGTTGGGTGTCAGGTCAGAGCTCAGTTGACTTTTCGGAGCTGTGCCGCCATTTGATAGCAAAAGAAATAAGGGCGGCAGAGTCTTCGAGGTTAAACTTGTGCTTTATGTTAGCCCGATGTGTTTCGACGGTCTTAGCACTTATATGTAATTTTTCCGCTATGCTGCTGGTACCGGCTCCCTCTCCGATCATCTGTAATATCTGTATTTCCCGGTCGGTCAGGCACTCCTCCGGCAGCGAGCTGCCCTGAGTTCGCTTGCCCAAAATACCATAAACCAGCTTTCGCGACATTTTACTGCTGAGATATACCTCGCCTTTGATCACTGTTGACATAGCGACCAGAAACTGGTCAACAGGCTCATTTTTCATTATATATCCGTTAGCGCCCGCTCTTATTGATCTTTCGGCAAACACTTGTTCGTCTTGCAGGGAACAGACAAGTATCTTTGTATTTGGACAGAGATTGCCAAATTCTTTTATGAGGTCCAGACCTGTCAGGCCGTCAGCATAAGATAGTTCTATCACTGCGGCATCTGCTCCGGTTCTCAGTGCCTGAGAAAGAGCCTCTCTCTTATCGTCTGTTTGGTGGCTGACTTTGTACTTCCCAGAACTTTCCAGGGCATATTTCAATCCGGCTCTTGTCAGAGGGTGGCTGTCAACCAGTATGACAGTGTGACTATTCGATATCATAAGACTCAACTTTCCGTAAATTATCCTGTTTCCAATCCGTTACTAACTGTAAGGTATTTTGCCAAAACATGTAAAGCAAAGCAAGGGAAAATAAATCGGGCTTTGCATAAAACTGGTTGTTATGATGTAGGATTTTGGTTATTGTTGTGTATTATGGTGTAAAAAATAAAATGTTGACAATTTGCAAATTTGGTTTCGGGTTTTCAATTATTAGTTGTTGAGCAAGATTGGTAGTCTTTAATTTCTGGCTGAAATATACTCAGGTATTATAAAAAAAATATTTCCTCAGATACTGTTTTAATGCAAATAATAAGCATAATAATGCAGTAGAGTTTCCTGTTTGAAAAATCTTTTGTATATGTTAACATACAGTAATGATCGATGAAATTATAAAATTGTTGATGACAAAACCAGGGGTTAATCGTGACCTTTACGACTTTGTTGATGAAGGGGGCAAGGATAATTGCCATATTGACAGTTTTTTGAGTCTGGTCGGCTCTCTTAATGGCAATAAATTTGTTAAAGATGACACCGGCGATGTTAAATATCTAACAGGAGGACCTGTTAGCCCTTTGTTAATCGAGTATGCATTGAAGGGCAGTCGTCTGGCCGGTAATGTTATATCGTTCGTCGAGACAGACAGTACCAATGATATAGCCTGGAATTATTGCGGCAAGCCAGATAGTTTGGGGATGGTGGTTCTGGCTGAAAGTCAGCGAAAAGGGCGGGGCAGGTTTACTGATCGTAAATGGTACGACCAGAAGGGCGAGTCAGTTCTGATGTCTATTTTGGTTAATAATACAGTGGTAGCACCAGATGTTCTGGGCATAGCTGCGGCAATAGCTATAGTAGAATCAGTGCGAGAGATATGCGGTCTGGCGGTGACTATAAAGTGGCCTAATGATGTGGTGTATGGCAGGAATAAATTAGCCGGTCTTATGGTGGAGGCTCGTACTATCGAGGGGCAGGAATGGTATGTTCTGGGTATTGGCCTGAATTGCAATCAATCATCATCCGATATGCCCGAGGACATTGCCCGGAAGGCAACTTCAATTATGATAGAAACCAACAAGAAAGTCGATCGCGACTGGCTGATCATTAACATTCTTGATAAACTGGATACT
>JAFGDI010000190.1 GCA_016932145.1 Sedimentisphaerales bacterium | reverse complement strand
TCAAATTACAGGCCAGGTTGCTGTTCGTGCCAAAGGTCTCTATTTGCCTTCCATAAGATTGAGTTCTGCCTCTGGTTTTCTCATGTACAGTGGGGTGAAACTTTCAAAATCAGTAAAGAGTTCTGTTTCTCTGCGTAAGATACCACATGAAAAAACAAAATTTGCTCGTGTTTTATGATATTCTCTTCCGAGTAAATGCACTTCCTTTCCAGTGAACTCTTCAGCGTGATAATTCAGCCCCTCGCCAGTTATGTGCAGGGGTCTGGGCGATACCTTCAGTAGCTGGTCAACTGTGATCATGTCAGGTTTTACTATTTCAATATAGTCAGGGATATAGCACTGGTTTTCCGCATTGAGATGGCAGCCGGGGGCATATTTGTAGGTGGCGGCAAATACCTTGCCGCGACCGGCTTCAAGTACCACCGCTATATTTTCTATATTATAACCGTCCTGACGGGCTTGTCGGGCATTGAGTACCTGTGCGTCAAGGCTGGGTACTGCTATGATCCGGGCGTTATTGGCATAGGCTATTGTCTTTGCCATTGTTACAGCTAATCTGATGCCTGTAAAACTACCAGGCCCGGCAGAAACATACAGCACCTCGAGTTCGGCTGGCTTTACTCCATGGTCCTTGAACAGGCGGTCTATCGTTGGCAATGTCTCTGCTCCATGACGCAGGGGGCCGCTGAACGATGTTTCTTCCAGTAATTCCTTGCCTCGTCCCAAAGCTACGCTGCCAATTAATCCTGAAGTCTCTATTGTCAGTGATATCTCATTTGCTTTCATCTTTAGTTTCCGGTTTGTAGTTTAAGGTGTATGCGCAAAAAAGCAAGGCACTACTGGTTAAGTGTGCCTTGCTTTTTATATCTTCTGTCAACCGTATTCATTCGGTTGTTTCAATGCTCTATTATGCTGTAGCCTGTTCTGGCTTCCAGGTTCTCTTTACGGGCTTGACTACCAGACCATTGCTTATAGCCTTGGCTGATGCCTTTACGCGTACTACCTTGCCATCGATCAGGGCGCGAACCTTCTGAATATTTGGCTTGAACTTACGCTTAGTGATACCGGTTGTCTTACGGCCTACACCGCCCAGATATTTGGCTTTACCTTTACGGGCGATCTTGCGACCGGCTACAGTTCTCTTTCCTGTAAAATAACAAACGCGTGACATATTACTACTCCAAACTGAGGTCACCCTCTTGGTTATCGAAGTTTCAGCAAGTCGATTGTGACCTGCCAGCTTATACAATTTTAACGGTACTTCATCTCTGAAACACCATGAAGATTCGTAATTATATGACAGATAAGCCTTTTTGCAAGTATTTTTTCAAAAAACCTGCCTGAATTAATGAGTCTTTTTGTAAGTTGCTTAAAAATAAGCTGTTATAAAATGTTTGCTTGTCACTTTTATCTTCTGGTCATAATTATTAAGAGCTGATATGATTAGGGGGCTTTGTTAAGCAGTGATTATAATTAGCTCTGGCAGATTTAATTGTAGTGCGTTTCTGGTATCGGGCCGAACTAATATCTAATTCAGGCAGTATCATAATTTATGGCAGATAAACATATAAACGATTTAGTTTCTGGGTGCTTGAAAGGCGATAAGAGTTCTTTTGATGGTCTTATCAGAGAATATACGCCTCGTTTGTATGGTTTTTTTGTCAGAATGGGCTATGCCTCTGATATAGCCGAGGATCTTACTCAGGAGCTTTTTGTTCGATTACCAGATAAGCTCGGTAAATATCAGGATTCCGGCCAGTTTGACGCCTGGCTCTTCCGGGTTGCTGCTAATATGGCTCGAGATCATTCTCGTAAAAAAACGCTTAAGACTGTAAGTATTCATGTCAAAACAGCCGATGGTGAGTGTGGCGATATGGTTTTTGCTGACGATAAGCAGAAATCGCCAGATGAATTACTGGCCGATGGTGAAATGAGGCAAAAACTCGAGAAAGCACTGGCCAATCTCAGTGAACAGGAGCGAGAGTTTATTCTTATGCGTCATTATGGCCAGATGGGCTTTAAGGAGATCGCCCAGCAGTTCGATGTACCAGTGGGAACGGTATTGTCAAAGGTTCACAGAGGGCTTAAGAAATTAAGGCAGTTACTTTCTTAAGATGTTATAGTAAAAGGAGATAGGTCAATCCTGGGTTGTGTTTTTCATTTTTGGTGAAATAAATAGTCCCCAGAATTCGTTTAGCATTGTGAGGTGAAGTATGCAATATAAAAAAGACAATAGAACCGAGGTTGAATTGCGTGAGGCTAATATGGCTTCGGGTGAGATACAGCAATTTATTGCAGATCTGGACTATGTAGATCAGATATTGAGCCAAAATGCGGTTGATGTTCCCTCGGATCTGGCCGGGCGTATAATCATGGCGGTTAATGCCGGGCAGGTAGAGCCGGTTATATATCGCAGAAGTTGGCCGATAGCACATATGCGGGCTTTGTCTGCCGTGGCGGCTATGTTGCTTGTGGTGCTGAGCCTGACCTTTTATTATTTTGCTGATTCTGATAGTCTTAGGGACCATAGTGCAGGTCAGGATGGCACTGTTGCTCTGGCGGAAGGGGCTGGCAATCCGTTTAGTCATCCTTCCTTGTTAATTGATATGCTTATGGACCGTTCTTCGTCAGAAAATTTTGATACACTGACCCTTGAGGCGGTTTCTGAATTATGGGATACGCCCCATGCGGGCAATGAGCCGGCTTCTTTGAATAGAGACCGTTTTTCTGATATGCTGGTATGAAAAATATATTGAGATAGCAGTTGTTGTGCGAAAGGCAGGGTATGTATATGAGAGTTAACCGGATAGTATGTTTATTTCTTTCTGCATTGATATTTAATTCAGCAGATATATGCCTGGCTCAGGCTGATGATAGCAGGGGAGGCCGGGGCATTGATCAGGACAGGCCACAGTGGGGGCAGCGTGCTCATGACAATGAGCAAAGGCCCGGCGGACCTGGCCGCCCTGAGTTCGATCGCGGTGCTGGCGGCCCTGATATGGGACCTGGCGGGCCAATGCCTGGCCGGGGGGGCATGATGGGTCGCGGCATGATGGGACCGGCTATGACTACTGATGAACTGATGAAGTTTTTGGGGCAATATGACCCGACACGGGCTAAACAGCTTGCTGATATGCTTGCCAGTCAGCCGCAACAGTTCCAGGAATATATTGGGATGGTTTGTGAACTTTATACACCGGCTGCCAGACAGATGGAATTTGATCAGGAGGCAGGTGTTCTGGCTGTGAAAAAAATATCGCTTCAGCTTGATATTAAAAAGCAGGTTGCTGATTATAAAGTTTCTACTGACGATGTTCTGAAAGAAAGGCTCAAAACTGATATCCGCTTGAATCTGGACAGGCAGTTTGACCTTATACTCGAAGATCAGCAGAGAGATATTACTCGCTGGCAGGAGAGAATGGAAAGGTTTCAAAGTCGCATCCAGACCGAGCAGAATGCCGGTCCGGACCAGATTGGACCGGAAAATGACATGCGTGGCAAGGGCCGGGCAGACAGATTTGTCAATATGCAGGAGCGAATGAAAAAAGAGCTGGGCAAGCGTATAGATGATATTGCCAAATGGAAAGAACAGAAAAAGCAGATCGTTGACAGACAGCTATCTGACCTGATCGAAGATGTCAGACCGTTCCCCTGGAATATATAAGCAGTAGTTGATGATTACTGTTGGCATTTATTTGAATAATTGCGGACCGCAGCTTTAATGGCATGCGGTTCTTTTTTATCAACGGCAGAGATGTGTCATTCAGGGGTGAGAGTATAAGGTTGCTGACTTTATGAACTCATTTATTATGGCTCGATTTAGCGGCAGCTCCGGCTCTTTTTCCGGGTGCCATTGTACGGCGGTGAGGAAGGGGTAGCCTGGCAGCTCAACGGCTTCGATTATGCCATCGTCGGCGATGGCGGCTGGTAAGAGTCTGCCGCAATTGATAACGCCCTGATGATGGGCGCTGGGCACTTCAATTGAGTCGGTATTGAGCCATGTCTGTAATTTGCTATCCTGATTTAAAGTGACTTTATGCCGGGTCTTATTGCCGTTATAGCCGTGGTCGATCTGGCCGTGTGAATCTGGGATATGCTGGGTGAGTTTCCCGCCGTGAGCTACGCTGATAAGCTGCATACCCAGGCAGATACCCAGTATAGGCAGTTGCATTTCCATAGCGGCAGTGAGCAGTCTTAACTCGAAATTCTGGCGACGCTGGTGGACGATGGTTGTTGCCGGGTGCTTTGGCTCGTGCCATAATGCCGGGTCAAGGTCAAGTCCGCCGGTGAAGATGAGGCCAGAGACGGTAGCGAGATATTGCCTGAGTTTATTATCATCTTCAACAGGAAACAAAGCCCGGCATAAAACATCATCATTAGCCAGCCAGTCAAAATAGGTATGGTCAAGATACGCCCGCTCGATATTATCTGCCGAGAAATGGTAGTTCATGGATAAGGCGATATTGATGGTCATGATTTCTCTCGTAGAGACGCATGATTATGCGTCTCCTTCCTGGGACCTGATATACAAAAAGAGACGCATAATCATGCGTCTCTACCTGAGGCTTGGTATGCAATGTGACACGCATAATCATGCGTCCCTACCTGGGACTTGGTATGCAATGTGAGACGCATAATCATGCGTCCCTACCTGGGACTTGGTATGCAATGTGAGACGCATAATCATGCGTCTCTACTGAACTTTTTAATGATTATTGTATTATTCTGGCCACCGAATCCGAATGAGTTTGACATACAGACATCAACCTGTGCCTTGCGTGGTGCGTTGGGTATATAGTCCAGGTCGCATTCCGGGGCAGGGGTCTTAAGATTGGTAGTTGGGGGCATAATATTATCGCGAATGGCGGTAATACAGGTTATCAGTTCAGTAGCTCCTGCCGCTGCGATCAAATGACCCAGCATGCTCTTGACACTGCTGATCGGGGTCTTATAGGCCTGCTCGCCAAATACGGACTTAATTACCAGAGTTTCGATCTTATCATTTTCAGAAGTGCCAGTTCCATGGGCACTGATATAATCTATGTCTTCTGGCTTCATCCCGGCATCTTCCAGTGCCAGCTTTACTGCCGCAGCACCGCCGCGACCGGTTTCATGCTGGTCAGTAATACGGAAGGCATCGGCTGTGCTGCCGTAGCCAACTACTTCGGCCAGGATCGTTGCACCGCGTTTCAGAGCTGATTCCAGCTCTTCCAGTATTATTGCAGAGCCGCCCTCGGCCATGACAAAACCATCGCGATCGATCTCGAACGGACGGGAAGATGTTTTGATATCATCGTTGCGGGTGGAAAGGGCGGTAAGGCGGTTAAAACCAGTTACGCCCAGTGGGTGTATCATTGAATGAGCTCCACCAGTTACAAGTATGTCAGCCTGGCCGTTGCGTATCAGTTCTGTAGCTTCGCCAATTGCCTGGGTACTGGCCGCACAGGCGGTCAGGCAGCTATAGCAAGGGCCGCGCAGGCCGAATATTGATGCCAGATGAGCTGCGGGCATATTAGGCTCCTGCTCAATTTCTTTCTCTGCTGAAAGGCGAGAGCTGGCTACCTGGGCCCATTTGTCCCAGGCCATACTGTTTGTCGTGTTATCCCAACTGGCAGCGGCAGCAGCAATGAAATTATCGAAGTCAACCGGTCCTTCGCCGGCACCGAGATATACACCAACTTTACCGGCGTTTATCTGGTCCTGGCCATTGAGTGACGCCGGCAATTTTGCCTGTTGCCAGGCCTGATATGCCGCTGCGATCATTAGCTTGCTGTTGCGGGCGGCATTCTTATGCTTTTCTTGTATCTCCTGGGGCAGTTTATCCCAGAATGACCAGTCTTTCACCTCGGCACTGAATTTGGTCGGGTAGGTGCTGGCATCGAATAATTCTGTCATTTCTATGCCACAGCGACATTCCAGCAGGTTTTTCCAGGTTGTCTCGACATCGTGTCCCAGCGGGTTTACTGTACCCATACCTGTTATTACTACGCGTCTTGTCATTTTATTTCCTTTATTTCTCTTCACTTACTCACACTGACGGTCATGGCTTATCACTGACTCTTATCTTCTGTTAGCGTGTGTGAGTCTGTGTTACTGTGTCATTCTGTTTTGCTTATTACCATGGCAGAGGTCTGCCCGCCCATGCTCACACTGGTTATGAGTACATGTTTAATAGTCCGGGTAACATTACCTTTATTGGTGAAGTTTAACTTGCACCCATCAATTGGCTTTTCGCAATTGAGTGTTGCCGGTATGATACCTCTTTCCATTGCGGTAATGGCAATAACTGCGTCAATAGCACTTGCCCCGGCACCAGCCAGGCCAAAGCGACTCTTGGTTGCCAATACAGGCACATCCAGTGCATCTTTGAGTACTGTTTCCAGTGCTTTGGCTTCTGCCTTATCATAAGCCGGCACGCCACAGCCATGTGGTACTACCAGGTCCAGGTCTTTAGCGGTTATGCCTGCCATGGCCAGGGCGTTTTCTATTGCAGTTCTGGTGCCCTGGCAGTCAATTTCCGGAATAAACAGGTCGGTACTGTCCAGACTCTGATTAAAGGAGCTGGCAAAGCCAGTGATCTCACCATAGATCTTTGCTCCGCGTGCAGTTGCCTTTTCTCTGTCTTCCAGAATGACAATAGCGCCGCCTTCAGCAGAAATCATGCCTTTGCTATCAGAGTCGAAAGGTCTTGATGCTTTCTCCGGCGTATCATTACTGCTGGTATTAATGAATTTCTTGAGACACATACGCATTACGCACATGGCATTGACTTTGCTCTCTGCTCCGCCGGCAAGTATCATATCTGCCTTGCCACGGGCTATCTGGCGGTGAGCCTCACCAATACTCATCAAACCAGAAGATTCACCACAGGTTATGCAGTTACTAGGGCCTTGCAAGTCGTATATAATGCTTACATGGCAACTTAGCATATTTGGCAGGTATTTCAGCAGCCAGAGAGGGGTTAATGACTCCATACCCCCGGCACCCCATTTTTTCAGGTCAAATACACCATCTGTCAAACTGGTACTTACCGCCTGTGACAGTTCTGCCAGATCGCAGCACATTGACCCGGCACCAATTATCACACCGCTTCGAGTCGGGTCGATGTCAATAGGGCCTTCCGGGTTATTTGCCCGGGTATTGAGCTTACTGTCCTGCATGGCAGCATCAGCGGCCAGAACAGCCATTTCAATGTCCCTGCTCATCAGCTTGACACTTTTGCGGTGGCTCTTGGGCACCATCTGGTTCATCTTCACTTCAGGGGCTTCGCCTGCCAACTGGCAGGGAAAATCTTTGGCTGAAAATGCAACTGTGGGTTTGATGCCGATAGCACCGTTCAACATAGCGTCAAAACAGGCATCTTTACCTATTCCCAAAGCATTTACCAGCCCTATACCTGTTATCACAGATCTGCGGTTTGGCATTATTACCTCTCCATTCAGTTTATATACTTTTATTACTATCTCATTCGTTCTCAGGAGTTAATATCAAGCCCTGAGTCCGCAAAAGACAGAGTATCTATATATATGCTGCCAGAGTCAACAATAAAATCGTGCTGCAAACTATGGTATTTGTATTTTCTGACCGGGAGAAAACATCTGGTGACAAAAATGTAACTAAATCGTGATTAGTTACAAAAAAGTAGGTCGGTTTCAGGGGAATGATTAAGTTGTGAATATTTTAGTTGAAATTTACATATAGTACCGACTACACTTAATGGGCTTGAATGTGGCGATTTAGGTGTAGCTTAGCAGTGAGTTTTTAATATAATATAACTTTATCTGACTCTGGCACGCTGATTGCTTATTTTGAAGCTGAAAGCAAAGGTCATAGTGGCCTGAGCTGGAGTATTTGAATACAGATAAAGTACACCGTGGGGTGTACCAGAGAGAAAAACAACAGGAGACATGCAAATGGGTGAAGCTAACAAAGCATCATGTTTTGGTAGTAGCGTTTTCAATGATGCGGTAATGGCAGAAAGATTGCCTAAGACAGTATATAAGTCGCTCAAGAAAACCATTCAAAAAGGTGAAATGCTGGATGAGTCGATCGCTGATGTAGTTGCTAATGCTATGAAGGATTGGGCTGTTGAGAAGGGTGCAACCCATTACTGTCACTGGTTCCAGCCAATGACCGGGCTGACTGCTGAGAAGCATGATTCATTTATAACCGTTGGCAGCAACGGTGAGTCGATCATGGAGTTTAGCGGTAAGAAGCTGATCCAGGGTGAGCCTGATGCTTCATCGTTCCCATCTGGTGGTCTCCGTGCGACATTTGAGGCTCGTGGTTATACTGCCTGGGATTGTACTTCGCCGGTCTTTGTAAAAGAAGATGGTGAGAATAAGACATTATACATTCCTTGTGCCTTCTGTTCATATAAAGGTCAGGCTCTTGATAAAAAGACACCACTCCTTCGTTCTATGGACGCATTGAATACACAGGCATTGCGTGTATTAAAGGCACTGGGTCATACCGCAACCACTCGGGTTGTTGCCACATTAGGCCCTGAGCAGGAATACTTCCTGATCGACCGTTCATTTGTTGAAAGGCGTCTGGACATTATGCTTACAGGTCGTACCTTGTTTGGTGCTCCTTCGCCTCGCGGTCAGGAAATGGAAGATCATTATTTTGGTTCTCTGCATGAGCGTATAGGTTCATTTATGGCTGAGCTTAACGAAGAGCTCTGGAAACTGGGTGTTACTGCCACAACCCAGCATAATGAGGTAGCTCCTGCCCAGTATGAGGTAGCCCCGGTATTTGGTACTGTTAATGTGGCTTCCGATCATAATCAGTTGGCAATGGATACCCTACAGAAGGTTGCCCTGCGTCATGATTTTGTTTGTCTGTTGCATGAAAAGCCTTTTGCCGGTGTTAATGGTTCAGGTAAGCATAATAACTGGTCTATGAGCACTGATGACGGTCTGAATCTGCTTGATCCTGGTTCAACGCCAGAGAGCAATATGATATTTATGGTAGTTCTGGCAGCCATAGTTCGTGCAGTTGATGTTAATTCCAAGTTGCTGCGGGCTTCTGTAGCCACTACGGGCAATGAGCATAGACTGGGTGCCAATGAAGCTCCGCCAGCTATTGTCAGCGTGTTCCTGGGCGATCAGCTCAATGAAATATTCGAGACTATGGCCAAAGGTACATTGGCAGGTTGCAGTTCAGGTGGTGGTAAACTCCAGCTGGGTGTGTCTTCTCTGCCGGTACTGCCGAAAGATACTACTGACCGTAATCGTACCAGTCCGTTTGCCTTTACCGGTAACCGTTTTGAGTTCCGTATGGTAGGCTCTTCTCAGAGTTGTGCCGGTCCGGTTTTCGTTATCAATACTATAGTGGCTGATGCCCTGCGTGAGATTGCTGATGAGCTTGAAGGCGCCAAGGATGTAAAGGCTGCTACCGAAAAGATACTGCTGAGAATAGCCAAGGATCATATCCGTGTGGTATTCAATGGTGATAATTACTCAGAGGCCTGGCGTGAAGAAGCATCCAGACGCGGTCTGCCGATCGTAAACTCTGCGGTTGATGCTATCTGCTGTATGAAAGAAAAGCAGTTTATTGATCTGTTTGAGCGTAATGCCGTATTGAGACATGATGAGCTTGAAGCTCGTATGGAGATACTGCTGGAAAATTATCTTAAAACCATTAAGATAGAGGGCAAGGTAACTCTGGATATGGCCAAGCGTCAGATACTTCCGGCTGCTATGAAGTTTGCCGGTGATATTGCTTCTGGTATGGCCTGTGTCAAGGATGCCGGCGGCAGTTGCAAGGCTCAGCAGGCTAAACTCACTGAGGTATGCACTCTTACTGATGCTCTGGCAGATGCTATTGGCGAGCTGGAAGCAGCTCTGGCCAAGGCTACTGCTACTGCCGATATTGAGGCTGCTGCTCAGGTTGCCAGCAAAGATATTCGCACTGCTATGGGTAAGGTTCGTACCGCTGCTGACAGTCTGGAAAAGATCGTCGATGCCGATATCTGGCCGATGCCGACTTATGCAGAAATGCTTTTTATGAGATAATATTTATCTAAAGACTATAATATCCCCCCCCTTCATAAGAGGGTCGTACTTACCGGTGCGGCTCTCTTTTTTTTATTTGCCTTTTCTCCTTTTAATGTTACCATGTAACCATAAACCGGCGGTTTTGCCGTCGGGTTTTCTCTTATTTTTATACATTCTGGAGTAAGTATCATGGAAAGCTCTTGTTCTTTTGTGTTTTCAGGGTTATTGTGCCGGGCTTTGGCTCTGCTGGTCGTTTTAGAATTTAATTACGCTCTCAGTAGCCCGGCCTATGGCCAGACCTCTGAGAATCTGGCACTCTATCGGCCCGTTACTGTTTCTTCGGTCGATAATTACCCTGAGATCCCGGAATTTGCCGTCGATGGCCAGCCTGACACTCGCTGGCGTAGTAATCGCAACTGGCAGCAGGGGCAGATCGATACTCTCACTGTTGACTTACAGGGCAACTGTCTGATCAATAAAATAGATATTCTCTGGTCGGCCAGTGCTGATAGGCCGGTCTTTACCGAGATGCGTACTACCGAGCTTTCCGGCCCGGAACAGGTTACCGGCTGGGCTCGGGTCTATGATGTGCAGGTTTCAACTGATGGCGAGAACTGGGCTACTATCGGGGCAATTACCGGCGGGGCAGGCGGTCTGGAATCCGTTACGCCTGAGCTGGTTCCGGCCCGGTATGTCCGCATCGCCGTCAGTAAACGCTCTCATAATGACTGTTCTGTAGCCATCAGCGAAATAAGCGTATATGGCACGGTCAGCGAGCAGCGACCCGCAGCTACCGGCTGGCCCGAAAGACGCAAGGCCAAAAGCCC
>JAFGDI010000189.1 GCA_016932145.1 Sedimentisphaerales bacterium | reverse complement strand
GGGCCATCTGTTAGTTTTGCCTGATAATAGCCGAGCTGGGGCTCGGCGTTCCCAGAGAAGAAAATCCGTGTGAACGGTTACTTATTTTTTTACCGTTCCCGGTTACGACTTTTCATATTGTTTTCTGGTTGGCTTACGGTTAAAATCACCTGATAACAAAACAGTCGATTAATATATAAGTTGTTGCTAATTCATACTTTTAAGAAGGATACCACATGAAAAATCACATTAAATTATCAGCGATCCTCTTTGGTCTGATGCTGACAGTGTGCCAGGCTGCAAATAATGACTCAGATCGCGGTCCAGATTTGTCTGAGTATGTCAATCCGATCATAGGCACACACGATATGGGTCATTGTTACCCCGGTGCCACAGTACCGTTTGGCATGGTGCAGCTCAGCCCCGACACTGATATCCAGCCCTATAGTCTGGGGCGTGGTTATAACCCCAAAGCCTATGCCTATTGTGCCGGCTATCAGTATCATGACACTACGATCGTCGGATTCAGTCATACCCATTTCAGCGGCACAGGCCATTCAGACCTTGGCGACCTGCTGATCATGCCTACAGCAGGCCCGGTCCAGTTAACTCCGGGAACTATGGAAGCACCTGATACTGGTTATCGCAGCCGGTTTTCTCATGACAGAGAAACAGCGTCACCTGGTTATTATTCGGTTCACCTTGATGACTATGACATAGATGTCGAACTGACAGCTACTGAACGAGTGGGCATGCACAAGATAACCTTCGCCAAAAACTCAGATGCCCATATCATTCTGGATATGACCGCAGGTATTTATAACTATGATGGCAAAATAGTCTGGTCCTCTGTCAGAGTGGAAAACGACCAACTGGTTACCGGCTTTCTCCAGACAAATGGCTGGGCCCGCACCCGATATGTATTCTTCGCTATGGAGTTTTCCCGACCATTTAGCTCTTACAGCCTGAAAAATGACGAAAAAGAGGTTTACAGCGGCTGGTGGGGTAAATTCGATCAGAATAACAATTTCCCTGAACGAACAGGAAAAAAGATCAAGTGTTGCTTCAACTTTGACACTCAAACTGATCCGGAAGTAATGATCAAGGTTGCCCTGTCACCTGTAAGTGCCGAGGGAGCACTGAACAACCTCAGAAATGAGATTCCAGCCTGGAATTTTAACGAGGTAGCTGCTGCTGCCCGCAATAAGTGGAACAAAGAATTATCCAGAATACAGGTAACTGGTCAAAAAGATCGCATGGTCAGCTTTTACACCGCATTGTATCACAGTTTTTTGAGTCCGATCATATATGCAGATGTTGATGGTCAATACCGCGGCCTGGACCAAAACATACATAAAACCAGCGACTTTACTAATTATACCATATTTTCCCTTTGGGACACCTACCGGGCCCTGCACCCTTTATTTACAATAATACAGCAGGAACGCACCAGTGACATGATCAATTCCATGCTGGCTCATTACCAGCAAAGCGTACATAAGATCCTGCCGATCTGGTCACATTATGCTAATGAGAACTGGTGTATGATCGGCTATCATGCCGTACCTGTGATCGTGGATGCATATATGAAAGGAATTAGCGGCTTTGATATCGACAAGGCTTTTGAGGCTGTTGTCTCAAGTGCCACTTACGGCCCTTATGATGGAATTGAATACTATGAAAAATATGGCTATGTGCCAGAAGATAAAAATAGCAGTTCTGCCTCTAAAACCCTGGAGTATGCCTATGATGACTGGACTATTGCCCAATTTGCCGAAAAACTTGGCAAGCAGGAAATTGCCGGGACATTCCGCAAACGAGCCAATAGCTATAAAAACCTTTTCGATGCGGAAACCGGATTCATTCGGGCAAAACTCTCTGATGGCTCATTTAAAACACCATTTAATCCGATGAGTACGCACGGACAGGGTTATATTGAAGGCAATGCCTGGAACTATTCACTTTATGTCCCGCACGACCCCAAAGGCTTTATCGAACTGCTGGGCGGAAACCAGAAACTTATAACATGGTTAGATACCCTGTTTACTATGGAAGTGTCAGATGAAGACATCGCCGGAAGTGAGGATGTTACACGAGTGGGTATGATAGGTAATTATGTACACGGCAATGAACCCAGCCATCATGTACCATATCTTTATTGTTATGCTGGTCAGCCGTGGAAGACCCAGGAACGAGTGCATCAAATTATAAACACTATGTACAAACCTTCCTACGATGGCCTTTGCGGTAACGACGATTGTGGCCAGATGTCTGCCTGGTACATATTCAGCAGTCTGGGCTTCTACCCGGTAGCACCCGGAAGTAACCAATATGTGATCGGCAGCCCATGTGTTGATAAGGCCATTATAAACCTGGAAAACAGTAAAAAGTTTGTTATTGAAGCTAATAACCTATCTCTCGAAAATATATATATCCAGTCGGTAATGCTTAATGGCCAGCCACTGGAAAGATGCTACTTATGGCATAATGAAATAGTCGAAGGTGGAAAACTGAGCTTCAATATGGGACCAGTACCAAACCAAAACTGGGGTATTTCACCAGATGTCCTCCCATATTCTATGACAAAATAAAAAAACGGTAACTGTTAACGGTGTTAATTTTGACATCAATAGTTTTGTTAGTCAAATCGCTTAGAAATAAGTAATAAGAAATAAGAAACAAGCTCATGAGTTCGCTTCGCTCACAACTGATTTAAATTTAAAACAGCCTGCCCAGAGGGCAATCCTGAGCACCGAAGCAAGTTCGGGATTTCGGATTACCTCAACTTATTTATGCTACGCATCACTGCGTGTCTTATTTCTTGTTTCTTGTTACTATTAACACCGTTAACGGTTACAAAAAATCAACAGGCAGGACCTCAAAATCCTGCCTGCTTTATTTTGGCTATTGACCATCAACTGCATTTTCTACGATCAACAATGGGCACCTATTGGCATTGTCGGCCAGTTTTTGTAGTTTCTTCAGACCTTGCAGTTGTTCTGACAATGTTGCCGACATTATCAGCATAGCCGGGAATAATAAGCTCAGTATCGTCAGGACATAGATCATAACAAAGGCCCGGCGTTTAAAATGACTATCAGCCCTGCTATCAGTCTTTAATTTATTTACTGACATATTGACCTTCTTTCAGGCAAAAAATAATATTGAGCGGCTCTGTGACCTTCTCCGGCTGGCGATGAGCAATAACAGACAACTGCAATCTCATAGCCAGAGGCTTATCAGCTCCCGGCGGATACGGGGTCAGCTCCGGACGGGTATAGGCAAATTCAGCATTACAAAGCTGCCTGCCACCCCCTTGTGGCGAATACTCAGTTAAGATCAGCGAATCAGACTGCACTAAAAGGGCCAGACTGCTGCCATCTGCGTTTTGCAGCGAAGCCTGACCGGTACTTAAAGTTATTCGTTCAGCATTACTGATATAAGTACGCAGATCAGCCAGTTGGCCAATGAAAGTGTCCTGCTCATCTGCTATTCGCTGGGCACGGGGAATAGTAATTATCAGATCTCGCAAAAGCGGGCTGACGATCAGCATGATAGTGCAAAACAGCCCTACCACACACAACATCTCCACCAACATTATACCACGCTGGCGATTATCCATTCTAATTGAGTGCATAGCTACCTCCTGACTCAACTGGCAGTTCCGGCATATATCGCATCTGACTGGAAGAATGCTCATCACCGGCTTCAATAATACTGGCAACAGCCTTATAGCAGCTCAGCCCGGCATAAGCACCTGTCCCCGGCTCGATATCAATTGTAATAGTAACACCGGGCCAGAGCTGCTCAACCTGATCGGCATTAAGCGATTTCCCGGTAGCAGCGATAACATCAAGCTGTCCCAGAGCCGCCAGAATGCACTTCTGAAGGGCATAGATATGCTTATCAGCCCGAAAACTACCAGACATCAGACTGGCAAGCACGCCCAGCATTATCCCCAATATGCCCAGAGCTACAGTTGCTTCAGCCAGAAGAAAAGCATGTTTTTTTTGTTTTACTTTTTTCATGAGTGTACCTTAAATTATATTTTCTGGGAACGCTGAGCCCCAGCTCGGCCATGAATTGAACAAAATCAACAAATTAAACAAGTTGTTTTTGCCGTTTTAAGCTCCAATTATTTTTTCTTTTAATGCTTTAATTTTGCCGAGCTGGGGCTCGG
>JAFGDI010000188.1 GCA_016932145.1 Sedimentisphaerales bacterium | reverse complement strand
GGTTCCTTCTTTTACGGCGTTATTGCCGGCGATACAATGGCATTTGCTCTCTGGCGGTGAGGCGGTATGTGCCTGGCTGATCCGTCTGGCATGTCAGAGTGTTGTGCTTATCCTCCCGGCGTATGCTTGCAGTTACTATTATACAACTGCAACGCAAATTTATGTTATGCTTCGTAAGCATGAAGATGAGATCGACCTTTCTGAATGTTATCTTGAGACTCATGTTAATGAACTCTTTGAAGGAATATCATTTCCCCATTCGCATGGCGAGCATAAGGAGTGCGACGAAAATGGTACTACCTCTTCCCAGAGTGAGCAGCAGTCAGCGGCAGAAGGACAGACTGCTGGTAACGATAATACCATATCAGATATAAATGCCGATGAGGACAAAAGCTCTTCTGAGCAGTGATCGAATTGGCCGGAAAGTTAAGGGTTAAGCATAGTCCTATAACCATAATTGTCTGGGGCAGTAAGCAAGAGCGCTTTCTGGCTGGTAATTTCTGTTTATTTTTTGAGTCGTAAGATTATATGGTATATGGATTTGGCCGATATTATCTATGTAGATTTGATTTTTACGACATACTATACCAATATTATAGTATAATAAGCAAAGCAGGCATAATTACTTACAGGAGAAAAGAGAGCCCTTCCTGAGCCTTTATTATTTCAGGTGGTTCTCGTAAGTAGCTGTCATTTTTAAAGTTGCATTTCTGGGAGTGAGAGAACCATACTTACGATGAATATTTTTATCAGACAATGTATATTGTCGGCAGTTTTATTGACGACATGTATTTCGTCTTTATTTGCCCAGTATTCACCAGAGAATCCAGCTCCATATAAGAGCTGGACGATTATGGTGTATATTGATGGTGATAACAATCTTGAACCTTATGCCTTATCTGATTTTCTGGAAATGGCTAGTATTGGTTCAGATATGAATGTGAATATCGTTGTAATGCTTGACCGGATAGCAGGTTATAGTTCTGCTTACGACAATTGGACAGATGCCAGGCGAGGTGGTATAGATTTTGGCGATACGCCAGTATCGAGCTGGGGTACGGTTCTGGGTGAGGCCAATATGGGCGACCCGGCGGTACTGGAGGATTTTGTGCTTTGGGCACACCAGAGTTATCCCTCAGATAAGACAATGTTAGTCCTCTGGAATCATGGCGGCGGCTGGTCTGAGTATTTTGCTTCTGTAGCTATGGCCGAAGCGATAACTCGCACAGGTAGTTTGCCAACAGAGAAAGAACCGGAAATAGAAAAGGCTATATGTCAGGATTTTACCAGTTCTGATGAATTGACGCTTAGCGAGCTAAGGGAGGTTCTCGACCGACTGTCAGTTCGTGAGGGTGTGGATATTGACATATTGGGTATGGATGCCTGCCTGATGGCTATGGTCGAGGTGGTAGGTGAGATCCGCAATAATGCTTCAATGTTCATTGGCTCAGAGGTGAAAGAGCCGGGGGATGGCTGGCCCTACGATCTTTTCATAAATGATTTGCAGTATAATCCGAGAATGTCTCTGGCAGAGCTGGGTCATACTGTTGTGCAGAGATATTGCAATTATTTTCAGTCAGATGTTGCTTTGTCAGCTATAGACCTCAGTAAAGTTGAGACTTTGCTGGCAAGTGTTGATGCGCTGGCAGATTCTCTGATGGTTGATATAGACTCTGACCCGGAAAATTGTCTTGCTGCTGCTAATTCAGTTCGGGCCGGTTTGTCAGAGGCCATAGTATCACATGCTGCCAGTAGTGATCTGTCTGGTCTTGGGGGTGTGTCGATTAATTTTCCGACCACCGGTGCGGGCAGTGATTATGCCGGTCATTCTATGGCATTTGTCAGAGAGACAAGCTGGCCTGCTTTTCTTGATGCTTTCGTTTCTTTTCCTTACGATAGTTGGCTCAGGCAGGCTCACCGAGAGTCAATTCAGGTGGAAAGTGACTATTTTTATTATGACTTACAGAGTATTGTAGCAGGTATTACAGCAAATTGCCCGGTGGGGCTATCAGTGTGGCCGATAAGTGGTCAGGTGTTCTATGGCTCAGAGAGTGAAGGGTTCTCGCCAGAGGCGGTATTATATCGTTTGTCAAACCGAACTGATAGTCCTGTATCGTGGTCTATAACCGAGAAACCGGCCTGGCTGACAATTACTCCCGAATCGGGCGTTCTCGCCGGTGTCAGCGAAACTGATATACAGGTAGAGGTAAATGCCCAGGCAACTTTATCGCTTACAAATGGCGTTTATCGCAATGATATTACTATTGCTGACAATACCTATAATAAAAACTATACCCTTGAAATGGGGCTGGCTCTGGGTATGAATGATTGTCTTACAGAGCAGTTTACCGGCTATGGTTCCGATATATTTGACTTAAGTAACAAAACCCTGACATTCACACCGCAGGTTAATGGCACATATAAGGCTATAGTGACCCGGGCCAATGTTTTTGAGGTTGATACTGCCGGAGCTGTAGAGTTAGAACTCGGTGATGATGACAGTTATGGTGTTACTTTGCCGGGTAATTATCTGTCTTTATTCGGTGTGGCATATAGCCAGGTATTTATAGGTTCCAATGGATATCTTACCTATGGTCTATCTGATACTAAATATGAAGATACTATTGACAGCCATTTTTTGAAGCCTCGAGTTTCGGCCTTGTTTGACGATCTTAATCCAGTCAGAGGAAATTGCAGTATTAGTTATCTTATAACTGATAGTTCGCTGGTAGTGACTTATAGAGATATTCTTCAGGTTGATGGCTCAGTGAGTAGTTCATTTCAGATCCAGCATTTTTATAATGGTATTATTAGGATAACCTGGTTGCAGGTTGGTACAAATGATTTAATAGTTGGCTTATCAGGCGGTAGCAAGCCAGAGCCATTTGTTGAGAGTGATTTTAGTAATTATCTGTCAGCTAAGGCAGATACTGGTATTCCGATTGCGATTGATTCGTCGATCACCATATTGCAGAGTATGCGTGAAGAGATTTATTTGCCGGCCTATGATGATGGTGTTCCTTCGCCGCTGACATATATAATAGACACCCTGCCGCAAAGAGGGTCTCTTTATGCTGGTGATATATTGATTGAAGCTGTGCCTTACTCTTTGGGTAATACAGGTTATATAGAATATCAGGCATCGGACTCTTATGTTGGCGGTGATATATTTCAATGGCATGTATCTGATGGCCTTGATGATTCGTCTCAGGCTGATTATGTGTTAAATATCATGCCGCTGGCAAATTATTTTACCGAGCGTTTTTTGCCGGGAGCCTGTGACCTTTCAGGTGTATCGATCAGTTTTGTTCCAGATGGTTCAGATAATTATTATTTTGCCTGTCGGAGTCATATTGATACATTGCCAATCGACCCACAGTCAGGTACAGCGGTATTTGACCTCAGTCAGGGCAGTAATGATGAGCGAATGGAAACTGTGTATTTGGCTAATGGTAAGTCGATCAGTCTTTATGGTCAGTTATGGAGTGTATTGCATATATGTTCCAATGGCTATATTGCCTTTGATTCTACTAAGATAAACTACAACTTTGACCTGTATGAGCATTTTTCCAGACCTCATATCTCAATGTATTATTCTGACCTTAATCCGCCGCTGGGAGATAGTGTGACCTGGCAGCAGCTTGAAGATCAGGTAGTGGTGACCTTTGCCGGTGTGCCAGAATTTGGTACAAGTGTTTTGCGAACCTTTCAGGTGCAGATGTTTTATGATGGTATGATAGTGTTGAGCTGGCTGAATGTTTCAGGCAATAGTAAAGATGTAGGTGTTGGCCTTTCTGCTGGTGGCGGTATGCCGTCTATGTTTGTGGCAAGCGATTTCACTGATATGGATTTTTGTACCGGCGTTTACCCGGTAGCAGCTAATGCCAGTTATGAATTATGGTCTGGTCAGGAGCAGGCTATTGCTTTGTCAGCAACCAATGTCAGTAGTTATGTGATCGAGACGCTGCCCGCTTCAGGCGAGCTTTATGATGGGGCATTATTGATAGATGCCGTACCTTATAACCTTGATGCCAATAATGTGGTATTGTATGTTTCGGATCGTCAGGCAACATTGCCAGATGTTTTTACCTGGTATGCCCTTAATGCAGACAACGGTCAGGTGTTGGCCTCAGATTTTGCCCGTGTAGATCTGTATTTTAACCAGTGTAGTTTTCTGTCTGCCCCTGAACCGGTAATGCCGGTGAATATGCAGATTTGTCAGCCGGCGAATATGCCCTTACAGTGGCAGATTCCCGAGTCTGATAATAAGTCTGTGAAGAAGTATAATACACGAAGTGCAGAGCAGATAGCAGAGATACAGGCTAAATCTCTTCTGACGGGTCAGCAGCCAGGGGAAGGTACTGTAAGAGCAATTCCACTGTTAGAATTTATTGGTGGTGGTCAGGCATTGGTAAATATTCTGGTGTTTGCCGGCTATTCTGATAATTCATCTGGAGGTGAGCTGGAGAATACGCTTAATGCCATAGCCGACAACTTTTCAGATTTTTCTGTAACGCTTACCGATAGCGAGGACCCGGTTGCTCTTACGCAAATGCTGGCTGATCATCAGGTCTTTCTTGTGCCTGAACAGGAGCTTATTGCCAGTAGTCATGTAGATATTCTGGCTGAAGTTTTTGCTACAGTGCTGCCGGGCTATGTGGAAAATGGCGGTGTGGTTGTCGTTTGCGATTATAGCTGGGGGGCAGACCGCCTGTTGAATGCTACTGGTTTGCTTCAGGTTAATGCCGCTTCGGTTTTAGCCGATGATGCGGTTTTGAGGGTAGCAGAGCAAAGCAGGCTGACCAGGTCGTTGCCGGAAACTTTCCCTGCTACTTATGGGACAGTATCTTATAGTGAGCATAATGGTGATGTGATAGTAGTGTGTGAAGGCAGTCCTGTGGCAATAGCGAAAAGTATTGGCGCCGGCAGTGTGCTGCTTTTAGGCTGGGACTATTATTCTTATGATAATAGCAAATCGCTGATAATTGCCAATGCGGTCAGGAGTGCCCTGAGTCTGTATTTTTATGATGTCTATCTGGACACTGTCAATCCGCCCCAGACATTGCTCGTAACTGGATATGAATATCCGGTTTATGATCCCGGTGTGCTGGGTACGGGTGAGACTTATTACTGGCAGGTCGAAGCGAGTAACAGATGTGGCGATGTAGTTCGTGGTCCGGTCTGGACCTTTACTACCGCAGCGAGCCTGGCTGACTTTGATGGTAATTGTCGGGTTGATCTTTTAGACCTGGCGGTTATTGCTCAGTATTGGCTTAATGACGAATGTCAGAATAGCTGGTTCAATTGCTCTGGTGTTGACATTGATCGCAATGGCCAGGTAGATATTATCGACCTGGAAACGCTTGCCGGTCAATGGCTCAATTAGGCAGTTGATTTATAGTCGGGCCAAAGCCGTCAGATACACTTAGTCATGCGTGTGTATTCTGAGAATTCTTGTTTTTGGCCGATTGTGATATCAAGTTGTTGTTAGTGTCGGCAACCTGCTGGCAAATCCATTTATAAGTATGTCTCAGACCGGTTTCGAGCGGCTGGGTTGGTTTCCAGTTGAGCTTTTCGAACATGAGGTTATTGTCTGAATTTCTGCCGCGAACGCCAAGCGGGCCATCGATATGCTGCACATTAATCGTTTTTCCGGCAATCTCAGCGATCATCTGGCAGAGCTGGTTTATTGACACCATTTCCTCTGAGCCAATATTTAATGGTCCCATGAAAGATGAGTTCATTAGTCTTCTTACGCCTTCAAGGCATTCATCGATATAGAGGAACGATCTGGTCTGATTGCCATCGCCCCACATTTCAATTGTACCGTTGTCAGGTGTCTGAGCAACTTTCCGGCAGAAAGCGGCAGGTGATTTTTCTCTGCCCCCGGTCCAGGTTCCTTCCGGCCCGAAAATGTTATGGAAGCGGGCGATGCGGACATCCAGGTTAAGATTCCTGCTGTATGCCATATACATTCTTTCGCTGAATAACTTTTCCCAGCCATAGTCACTGTCAGGTGCTGCCGGGTATGCCGAATCTTCATTACATTTGGGGTTGTCAGGGTCGAGCTGGTTATATGCCGGGTAGATACAGGCAGAAGAAGAGTAAAATAGCTTTTTGACGCCGGTCTTTGCAGCCAGGTCGGCTATATTAAGGTTTATAATGGCTGAGTTGTGCATTATCTCAGCGTCGTGTTCGCCGGTGAATACAAAGCCCGCGCCACCCATGTCAGCAGCAAGCTGATATACCTCGTCGTAGGGGCGGTCCATTATCTCACTGCATACAGACTGGCTGCGAAGGTCTCCTATGACGAATTCGTCGGCGGCAGTAGTGCCAAACTCCGGGTATTTCAGATCAATTCCAGTAACTTCAAAGCCCTCGGCTTTTAATCTCTTTACCAGATGGCTGCCAATAAATCCGCCTGCACCACAGACTAATGCTGTTTTCATCTTATAGGTCTCTTTCTCTTTTTATTATACTTCTTAGTTCCAGATCGAATGAATCTATGATCTTAGTTCTGGAGAAATGCTCTTTCCAGGTCTCCAGGGTTCGCTTTTGTAACTCTGCCAGCAGATGCGGCTGTTCGCAAAGCATCATTAGGTTATCGGCCACAAAGTCGGAATTACTTGAACATAAATAATAGCCAATCTGGTACTGCTCTATCCATTTTTTTATAGCAGAATCTGGTGTGCCGGCATAGATCAAAGGGCGGCCTGTAGCCAGAGAGCCGAAAAACTTTGAGGGTACTACCAGGCCTTGCCAACCCTCTCGTAAGCTGATAAGGTGCAGGTCGGCAGCCGATAGTCGCAGTTCCAGCTCCTCTTCATTAGCAAACCCGGCGAAACTGATATTGGTATCTTCCGCGGTTATCATTGCCTGTAATTGGCTCAGGGCATTACCTCGACCGGCAAAACAGATATGGGCTGATATTTTTCTCTGACGCAATGACCGTGCCAGCTCGATAAAATCGCTGAATGTATGGGCCTTGCCAATAGTTCCGGAATATAGTATTGCTAACTTTGCATCTCCAAATAGTTTATGTCTGATATCCTCATCTGGCTGTACTGCTTTGTCCGGCTCTTTCAAGGCCCAGGGTATCAGTGTGGTCAGTCTGCCACTGGGGTTGTATCGCTCTATTGCGGATCTCATGCAACTGCCCAGATCGGCAATTAAGTCCATACATCGATAGCTTAATCTGGCCCATGGGCTTAATATATAAGGTAAGGATCGGGTAAAAAAAGTTGGCCGATCAACCTTTGCAATGATCTCCGGATAAAGATCAAAAGCCCAGAGTGCTATTTTGCAGCCCGGCCTGAACAAGCGAATGAAGGGGGTTATGAAATAGCCTAACTGTGGATCTGTTCCCAGCAGGACAATATCATAGGATTTGCCAGTAGCTATTTTTGCAAGCCACTTCAGCGATATGATAAAGGAATTTATCATGCGAGATATGTTTTTAGACTGGTCAAGTGCCGGTCTGTTAAAACGAAATACATTAACGCCGTTAATCAGCTCATTTTTTATCGGTATGCTCTTTTTGGCACTGCGACAGTAGCGGTTGCTGGTGTAAACTGTTACATTCCAGCCTCTCTGGGCAAGGCCTTCTGATAAGTCAGAGAAGTGGCGAGCTGAAATTACATCGTCAGGTTTGTAAAAATGATAGAGTATTAGTATGGAAGGCTTTGGTTCTTTAGGCATAATTAGCTTATCTATAAGTACTTATGGTCAGTATGGTGCGGCCTGTACTGGTTCTGCCGCAGTTTGATAATCGGTAAAAAGCCAGTTGAGCCAACAATAATCCGGCATTTATTGCGCGAAGCGTAAAAATTGCAGGTCAGGGCGCAAAAGCTGCGCTGTCGATTTTCTAGTCCGATAAGTGATTTTATCTGTTCAGAGAGGTTAAAGGGCCTGCCATTTTAATTGTTTATTGTAACATGTTGTTATTAAAGTATTTAGGTCGATTTTGGTTAAAAAAAGATAATTTTAAATATTTTTTATGAGTTTTTGTTTTTTTGGCACGGTTATTGTATTAAGGTTTTCTGGAATGACTTGCATGAGTTTAATACGGCGAGAAGTTCGGAGAATTTCAGCCGTTTAATATGAGCGAATATAACCTGTAAAGTAAGGAATTGGATGGAGCCAATGATCAGCAGAGAAATATCCGGGGATATGGATAAGGCGAGTCGGTTAGACTCGATGCTGAATGAGTTACGAAGCGGCCGTCTTTCGCAACGGATTGCGGAAGCAGCCCGTCTGGCAGTAGTCAGACATCAATACGGGGAAGCTCAGGAGATGCAGGCGGTCGAGGCGGAGTACTCGGCCTAGTTAGCTTAAGGATGAGCGATGTTGTACGGAATGTATATTTCGGCTGCTGGTGCAATGGCCAGTTCGTATAGACAGGATGTCGTAGCGAACAATCTGGCGAATGTAGATACAGCGGCATTCAAAAAAGATATGGCACTATACCAGGCGCGGCCCACAGAGGCGCAGCTGGCTGGTTCTGGCCGTCTATCCTCAGCCCTGTTAGAGAAAACAGGTGGTGGGGTCTTTTCGCTTCCTACCTATACTGACTTTTCGCAGGGATCTCTTGATCGAACTGACTCTTCTTTTGATGTTGCCTTGAATGGAGAAGGATTTTTCCAGGTACAGGCAGGTGATAAGGTCTCATATACCCGTGATGGCCGTTTTATGGTAGGGCCAGATGGTATGAGCTTAGTGACAATAGCAGGCGAGCAGCCGGTGCTGGATAATGCCGGGGCTCCGATCAAGTTATTGCCGGGTATAACTCCTGAGATCGACCGTAATGGTTTTATCAGTCAGAATGGTCAGGATGTAGCTCAGTTGGGCGTAGTTGACTTTGAAGATAAGACTCAGTTACGCAAATTAGGTAATAATTTGTATGAGGGAGATGCCAGTAAGGCAATTGCATCAAAAGCGGAGATGATCCAGGGTTGTGTTGAAGGCTCTGGTGTTAATGCTTTGGAAGAAATTACAGCTATGATAAAATCTCAGCGTATGTTCCAGAATAATGTAACAATGTTACAGATACAGGATCAGACGCTGGGTTCGGCTATTTCTAAGATGGGTAATATTGGATAATAAGTCTGAAAGTTGAGTTGGAAAAAAAATGACATTAACAGCATTACAATCAGCAGCGACAGGTATGAAGGCTATGGACACCCAGTTGGATGTCATAGCAAACAATCTGGCAAATTCTAATACTACAGGATTCAAGGCACAGCGGGCCAATTTTGAAGATCTCATGTATGATGAGAAACGACAGCCGGGCACACTCAACAGCCTGGGGCAATATAGTGCCACGGGTCTTTATGTTGGTTTGGGCACTCAGATATCTAATACCCAGTTGGATTTTACCCAGGGTTCATTGGAAAGCACAGGCAGTGACTATGATGTAGCAATCGAGGGACCGGGCTTTTTCAGAGTTCAGACCTTTGATGGTATTGGTAATGGTGAGGCTTATACCCGTGCGGGCAATTTCTTACCTAATGTCGATGGTGATCTGGTATTAGGCACAACTGACGGCCCTTATCTGGAACCAAGAATAACCATACCGCAGGGTGCTTCTGATGTGACGATTACTACCGATGGCCGCGTGAATGTTATTGTTGACGGCCAGACTCAGGAAGTTGGCCAGATCGAGATATATAAGTTTCCTAACCCTAATGGCCTGAAGCTCGAAGGTGGAAATTTGTACACAGAGACCGAAGGTAGTGGAAATGCTATTCAGGGTAATCCGCAGGAAGTTGGTTTTGGCGGTATTATTCAGGGTTATCTGGAGTACAGTAATGTAGATTCAGTAAGAGAGCTGGTAAGTATGATCAAGACCCAGCGTAATTTTGAAATGAATTCTCAGTCGATCAAGGCTGCGGATAATTCTCTGAAGGTTGTAGCTGCCTTAAGAAGCTAAGTTTGAATGATTAACAGAAAGATAAGCGTATTATGAAAAGAAATATTTACAATCTGATAATAGCTATGGTGTTGACTGCCTGTTGTGCAGCAGCATCAGCCAGCGGAGTTCAGGTCCGATTGAATGGTCAGGCCAGGCTCAGCGATAAGGTTGTAACTATTGGCTCGATCGCCTGGATAAATTGTGATGACGAGTCATTACGCAGTCAGTTGACAAATATGATCGTGGCTGAAAAGGACCAGAACAGCAGCGCAATAGTAGTAAGCAGTTTTGATATTGCCCGTTGCTTGTCCCGGGCCGGGATTAATCCGGTCGCAATTGATATTTATGGCTCAAATGAATGTCGGGTAACCTTTATCGGCTCTGCTGGTCGAATAGAACCTCGACCGGCAATTATACCCGTAGAGCAGACTCCTGCCGCTGATGCCAAAGACAGCATCCGACAGGAGCTTAGTCGTATGGTTGCCAATATAACAGGCTATACTGCTGATAGACTGGTTATCGACTGGAAATGCAGTGAAGATGGTTTACTTGATCTGGCTATGGACAATGCTCGTTACGAGATAAAGCCGCAACGCAGTGTCTCATTGGGTAATGTTCGTTTTATGGTAACAGATAAGACACCAGCTCTGCCGGAAAATGTACTGCCTCAGCATGAAAAGTTCTATAATAAACCCCGCACTTTTTATGTTAATGGCTATGTTCAATATCTCAGCGAGTATGTTGTTGCTGCCCGCGATTTGAAAGTGGGTGTAATTATTGCAGCTGACGATGTTAAAATGGTTCCGCAACTGGTTACTGCGATCAACCAGGTTGGTGTATCAACAGTTGAAGCAGTTATTGGTAAAGAGCTCACCCGCAGTGTTGCTGCTGAAAGTATTGTTAAGAGCAATATGGTTAAACGGATTACGCTGGTAGAACGCAATACCCCCGTATATATAAGGTATAACAGCAGTGTTATCAGTATAACTGCCAAAGGTCAGGCTATGGAAGAGGGTTCGCTTAACGATGTGATCGCAGTTAAGGTCAATCACCCTAAGACCGGCCAGAATGCAGCTGTATCTCAGGTTTTGTATTGCCGGGTAATTGCCCAGGGCGAAGTAGTAATGGTTGATGAAGATATGTTTGGCAATAAGTCGCAGGAACTGGCTCAGGCCGTTGATCTGGAGGAGGTAAGATGAATCTGAAAAATAAACTTATCTCCCTTTTTGCTGTCCTGTTGTGTGCAGGTAATGCCTGGTCCTATCAGGAGTCAAGCCTCTTTCTTCGTTCCGAGCAGGTTAAAAGAGATCATGCCGTCAGAGGCAGTAAGGTAAATGATGGCCAGTTGTCTGATGATGATTCTATGATTAATGGCAAGCCTCGGGTTGATGCCGGTCAGGTTTCCTGGACTATAGTGGAAAAAACTGAAGTTAAGGGCGTTAAGGTTCATGACCTGGTAACAATTCTGGTTCGTGAAAAAAGCTCTCATGGAACCGAGTCAGAGAACAAATCTGATAAGGACCAGTCAGTTAATATGGTATTAAGTGACTGGCTGAGCTTGTCTAATGGTGATCTGCGTCCGGCAACACAGCGTAGCGGCGATCCGCGGATCGGGGCTAATATGTCACGCACATTCGATGGCCAGTCTGAGATAACTCGCGAAGATTATCTTACTGCTGAAATACAGGCGGAAGTCGTTGATGTTTACCCTAATGGCAATCTCGTCCTGGAAGCCAATCATTATATTAAGACAGATGAAGAAACGACAACAATTACCTTAACAGGTATGTGTCGCAGCAATGATATATCGACCCAGAATACTATTTTGTCCAGTAAAATAGCGAATCTGAAAATAGATAAGCAGCATTCAGGTATGGCCAGAGACTATACCAAGCGAGGCTGGCTGGTAAAGTTATTAGGTGCAATTAACCCCTTCTGAACCGATGTGGTCAGAGAAACCAAGGACTGTAAAGTGGCGCGAAAGACAATAAGTCAATTAAATATTTCTGTGATCCTGGTAGTGTTGTTCCTGGCAGTAAGTGCCGGGGCTATGACCAGAATACAGGATATTGCCCGTCCCTCTGGTGAACGCGGTAATGTGCTGGTAGGTACAGGACTCGTTACCGGTTTAAATGGTACCGGTGATGGCGATCTGGAGATGACGGCCAATGCGGTTCGCTCCTGGTTGCGTAAAGCCGGCAATCCGGTAGAGTCTTATGATTCTGTTAAGAATATGAAAAATGTTGCTTTTGTAACTATTACTGTTGATCTGAGCCGAAATGGTATTACCGATGGCGATCAGATAGATGTGACAGTATCATCGCTGGGCAAGGCCAGCAGTCTGGAAGGCGGCATATTGTTCGCCACGCCGCTTACCCCGCTGCATGATCAGGATAATACTGTTTATGCCTGGGCTCAGGGCAAGATAACTCTGCCAGATCCCAGACATGCAACGGTAGGTATTATCCGGGGTGGGGCTACAGTAGAGATACCGCATTTCCATTCTTACATTCAGCAGGAATCAGGAAGTGGCCGGTTTTACTTTGATCTTATCCTGGATGAAAGTTTTGCCAGCTTCCAGGTGGCTCAGGCCCTGATCGTTGAGATCAATGCCATGAATGCACTGCCCGGCGGAGACAGTAATCCTGATTTCGTCGAAGTTGAAGATACTGCCAAAGCTCTTGATGCCAAGACTATTCGTGTTTATATACCTGCCAAGCAGGTAGATAAGTATCCTTCTTATATAGCCAGGATAATGAATCTGCCGATCGAGCTGCCAGAGTCTGAGGCTGTGGTAGTAATAAACGAGAGAAGCGGCACAATGTCTTTCGGCGGTAATGTCGAGATATTGCCATGTGTAATAACTGTGGATGGAATGTTGATAACTATAGTTGAGCCGGAAATTGTCCCTGACCCCCAGCAGCCTCAGGTGCGCGAGAGTGCTTATGCCTCCTTCGACAGTGCTGGTAATCGTCAGGCACAGCTTTCAGATCTGATCAAGGCATTGGATCAGCTCAAGGTGCCTTTTTATAAGAAGGTAGCCGCAGTATATCAGTTGCAGAAAGGTAGTTGGCTCAAGGCCAGGATCGTTTCAGAATGAATATAGCAGCAATAGACAATAAGGCCGCCAGTAGTAATGTTAATGAAGTTAAGGCAAAAGCTGCCGAGCTGATAAGTAATGTTTTCTATGGCACGCTGATGAAAGAGTTTCGTCAGAGTTCTGAAGGCGGATTGTTTTCCGGCGGTTTCGCCGGGCAGGCATTTCAGCAACAGCTTGACAATGTCTTTATCGGTGAACTTTCCAAGCAGGAAAATAATCAGATAATTGATGCTATGGTAAGGCAGTTGACAAATAAGGGCAGCCGCACTTCTGGTGTGCTGGCACAAAAACAGCTCGATGCCAGACAGATGGCAGATAGTGCCATAATAAACAAGCCGGCAATAACATTGCCCAATAATTGAAAATAGTAATAGTTACTCAGGTTAAACTATAAAAAGATAAGTACAGGTAATTTATGTCAGAACTACTGACCAGACAATTGATTAACGCAATGAGCAATGATCTGCGTGCTTACCGGGAACTCAAAAAGGTTCTTGAAGAGCGGTTTGCTGCGATCAAGGGTCGTGATGCCGGTATGCTTCAGCAGACATCTGATGCCCAGGATATTATCATGCAGAATATCGCGGCTAATACCCGTCGCCGGATGCAGATAGTTGACAGCCTTACTAAGATGTATTTTCCTGAAAGGCTTGGCAGAGTGCGGGTTACCATAACTGATATTGCACCTTTTGCACCTGAGCCAGAACGAGGTAAGATGTTAGCTCTTAAAGCTATGCTACATAAAGAGGTAGAGCAGACCCAGAGCCTTACCCGCATAACCAATCTGGCGGTGAAGAAAATGATGGGCCATCTGGATTTTATATTCAAGGCCATAGTTAACCTTGAACATGACAGTAAAATATACAACAAGACCGGCATGGAAGCCCCCAGTTTTGCCAGCGGGCTCATCGATGCCATAGCTTAAGGATAGTTAAAGTAATAAAAGGTAACAGGTTAGTATTATGTCGTTAATAAATGGATCATTACAAATAGGTCAGACCGGGCTGAGTGCCTCACAGGCAGGATTGTCTGTGACAGGAAATAATATTTCCAACTCAGCTACTCCGGGGTATTCCCGGCAGGTGGCCAATCTGGTTCCGACGCAATACTATGAAGTGTTCCCCGGCAAATATACTGGCACTGGTGTTACCGTTTCAAGCATTAACCGTCTGGTTGATGAATCTCTGAATTCCCGATACCGTAATGCCAGTGGCGATGTGGCTTCATTCCAGTTGCAGCAGCAGACAATGTCCAGGCTGGAAGCGGCCTTCAATGAGCTGACTGATGATGATATTTCCAGTCGTCTTAATTCTTTCTTCGCTGCCTGGTCTTCTTTACAGATTCAGCCGCAGGATGTGGCATCACGCAATGTTGTATTGCAAAATGCTGATACCATGACCAGTGTGATCCGTGAACTGCGTACAGATTTGAAAGATGTCCATGATGACCTTAATTCTCAGATCAAGGCATCGGTAATTGAAGCTGACACCCTGGCTAAACAAATCGCTGCTCTGAACTCAGATATTGTTTCTACCGAAGCAGGTAAAAGCGGTTCCGCTTCAGCCTTGCGCGATCAGCGTGACAGCTTACTCAAAGAGCTTAATTCTCTGATCAATATTTCCACCCGTGAAAACGAAGGTGGTTCGGTAACGGTTTATATAGGTAGTGAACCGCTTATACAGTACACCGATTGCCGCGGTCTGACTATTCGTGATGTGGCTGGTAATAATGGTGAGAAAATAACCGAGATAATCTTTGACGATAATGATGGTCAACTGGAACTTACCACCGGTCGGCTTAATGGTATGCTCATTGCTCGTGATGAAATGGTAGATGGCGTTATCAGTGAGCTTGATAACTGGTCATCAGCAATGATCTATGAAGTTAATAAACTGCACAGTATTGGCAGTTCTATGGAAAAAGTACAGGAAATGGTCTCAGATTATAAAGTCATAGATTCTTCTGAGCCTCTTACTGCTGCTGCCGGTAATGGACTGAACTGGGGTGTGACTAACGGCGTTATCAATGTTCATATCTTTGATAGTAGTGGTGAGATAATTACTACTGAACAGGTTAAGATAGATGTTAATGCTCCCGGCAGCGATTCACTTGACTCAGTAGCAGCCAAACTTGATGCTATTGATGGCCTGACCTCTTTTGTTGATGGCGGTGGTTATCTGCATATAGAGTCAAGTTCTGCTGGCGATAGTTTTGCCTTCTCTGCCGTTAAAGATGCCGAGGGAATGGTAGATTTTGATGCAACCAGTAATATACTGGCGGTGCTGGGCATAAATACTTTTTTCAGTGGTAATAATGCCAGCGATATCCGACTGAAGGCTGAACTATATAATCATCCTGAGCGGGTGGTAGCAGGTAACTTTGCTATCGGCCTGACTACTGATGGCAGTATCGCGTCACAGATCGCTGCCCTGGCAACCAAAGGTGTTCAGAGTCTTGGCGGTATATCGCTCGCCAATGATTTCAGCTCGCTGGTAGCTGATATTGCCAGTAATACAAAACGCTCTGAAGATAATTATTCGGCTTCGGCGGCCGTTCGTGATACACTGCTACTGGAGGTTCAGTCGATTAGCGGAGTATCCATAGATGAAGAAACAATGAACCTGATAACTTTTCAAAGAGCCTATCAGGGAGCTGCGAAATATATTGGTGTAGTCGATGAACTACTTGATGAACTGATGATGTTGATCAATTAAAGATCAGTAATGCAGGATTTAAGTTAATTCTGAAATACAAGGAACTGGAAAAATGACTTCTTCTGTAAGACCTATAGCGACAAGCAGAGTAACAATGCTGATGCAGTCAAATCTGATGATGAGCAGCATTAACTCTACCTCGACTGAGCTGATGGATGTTCAGGCGCAGTTGGCCAGCGGTCTCAAGATCATGCGTCCCAGTGATGATCCATCTGGTGCTACTGTGGTAATGAGTCTTGATAGTCAGATGGAAAGACAGAACAGTTATCTGAGTAATATCAAATTCATCGGTGATTATCTTGATGTTGCAGATACAGCCTTGCAAGAGGCAACTGATCTGATCAATGAGGCTTATAATCTGGCTCTTACCAGCGTGGGTGATACCGTTGATGACGATGCCCGCCAGGCTAATGCTCTTATGATCGATGCTATTGTTGACCAGATGGTGGCTGTATCTAATCAGACAAATTATGGGGCTTATGTCTTTGGCGGTCTGAACTCTACCCTTAAGCCTTTTGATAGCAGCACTGGCGGAGTAATGTACACTGGCAATACCGAGCAGCGTATGACCCAGATAAATGATGACAATTTGTCCTATTTCAGTGTCCAGGGCGATGAGGTCTTTGGTGCTTTAAGTGGTGAGGTTGTTGGTATTGAAGATCTTGACCCGGCTATAACATCTGATACCCTGCTGACTGATGTTAACGGTACACTCGACCGGGGTATTCGCAAGGGTTCGATAGGTATAACTGTTGGTACAGACCTTTATATAGTTGACTTGCGTAATGCCGTTACTGTTTCTGATGTAGTAAATCTGATCAGTGATCAGACCGGCGGTGCGGTAACAGCCAGTATAAACGCTAATAATAATGGTCTGAGCATAGTTGCTAATACGGCCTGGGCTGATCTGGGTATATCTGATATTGGCAGCGGCACGACCGCCCGTGATCTGGGCATAAACACTGGCGGTGCAACTATTGCCGGAACAGCCACTGGTGCAGAACTCATCGGTGATGACATAGATGCTAAATTAACCGCTCAGACAGCCGTTACTGCTCTGGCAGGTGGCGCTGGCATTGACCTGAATTCAGGTCTTATCATTAAAAACTCGCTTATGCCTGAAGTTAATCCGATCAAATTCACCGATTGCGATACTGTTGGTGATATGCTTAATCTGATAAATGGTACTAATATTGGTGCCCGGGCTGAGATCAATGCCGATGGTACAGGCTTTAATATTGTTAATCAGCTCAGCGGTTCAAAAATGACCATTGGCGAAAATGGTGGCACTACTGCCTCGGACCTGGGTATAAGGAGCTTTACCTACTCGACCTTACTCAGTAGTTTCAGTGGTGGTAAAGGTGTAGCGACAGAAAATGGCGAGATAACTATTACTTCTTCAGCCGGTGTAGAATATGCCGTTGCTTTAGATGGTGCTGTTACCGTTCAGGATGTGCTTGACCGTATCAATGCCGCAACTGGCGGAATGGTTACTGCTGACCTGGCTGCTGTTGGTAATGGTTTTGTTTTGACAGATAACTCTGGTGGGGCAGGCAATATGACTGTATGTACCACCAGTGAAAATAATTATGATGTGGCAGAACAATTGGGGCTGAGTACTGCCCGGCCGGACATTATCATAACCGGTAATGTTCTGCAAAGTGCTGATGTCAGTACCGTTGAGCCAAATGGCGTCTTTTCCCATCTGATGGCTCTGCGTGATGCCCTTTATGCTAATGACAATGCAGCAATTACTCTGGCCGGTCAGCAGCTTGCTGAAGATCTGGACCAGGTTATAAATGTCAATGGTATTGTTGGTTCTATGGGCAAGAGCATAGAGCAAAGAGAATCATATATGAATGACAATATTCTGGCAACCAAGACTCTGCGCAGCGACATTCGTGATGTTGACTATACTGAGGCCATTACCAGATATTATTCTCTTTACACCGCTTTACAGGCAAGTTATTCAGCCAGCAGTTCACAAAATCAAATGACACTGCTTGACTTTTTGAAATAAAAATAAACAGAGCGACAATTGGAGTGTCGCCAGGACCATATAACAGGAGGTTATACAATAATGAATATACAGACAACAAGATTTGGCGAAATTGAGATCGACGGTTCACGCATAATGCGATTTGCTGAGGGAATACTCGGCTTCCCGGATTATCATGATTACGCCTTATTGCAGACCAATACAGAAAATTGCTTCTTCTGGCTGCAATCGATCGAATGTGCCAATCTGGCCTTTGTTGTTTGCGATCCACTGCTGTTCGTGCCGGACTATCAGGTGCCGGTAAAGGCAGAAGATCTCAAGACTATCGATCTGGAAAATCTTGATAATGCCCAGGTCATGATTATAGTCAATAAGGTTGGCCAGGCATTGACCGGCAACCTGCAAGGACCGCTGGTAGTTAATGCTACTACCTGTCAGGCCCGCCAGCTTGTGCTTTCTGAGAAAAGATACAGTACCCGTCACCCGCTGATGGAGCTGCGTAATAAGCAGCCCCAGTCAGAGCAGCAGGTGTCTCAGCCGCAGGTCTCCCAGACAGCCTGACCCGTTGAGCAGTGGTAATTGTATATTTACAGACATGTTTCTTAGTGAGGCAGTCTGCAAACCAGAAAATAGACTGATAATATAACGGTTTGTATCAGACCAGGGAGCATTAAAATGTTGGTTTTAAGCAGGCATAAAGATCAGACAATAATGATCGGTGATAATATAGAGATCACCGTTGTAGATATTCGTGGTGACAAAGTTAGAGTTGGTATTACGGCTCCGCCAAATATCCCGGTCCATCGTAAGGAAGTTTACGAGGCGATCAAGAAGGAAAATAAGCAGGCGTCCAATATAACACTCGAAGACATAAGTGAGGCGTAGTTGTATAAACAGCGATAACTGTGATTTAACAGGAAGTTACACTCCCGGCATTAAGCATGTATGAAAAAGGATAATGTGCTTTATGTCAGGCAAGGAGCCGGCGGGAGTTCAAGGAATAGTCACGGAGGATTTGACTAATGACCAGGATTAATACAAATGTATCAGCGTTGACTGCCCAGAATTTTCTGGGTAAGTCAAACAAAGGCCTCGGCACTACTCTGGAAAGGCTTAGTAGTGGCTTGAGGATCAACCGGGGAGCAGACGATCCTGCCGGGCTGATCGTATCTGAAACTTTGCGTTCAGAAATGACCAGTCTTGAAAATGCTATCGGCAATTCTGAAAGGGCCTCGAATGTCATTGCGACTGCCGAAGGTGCTTTAGCTGAAGTAGCGGCTCTGCTCATCACAATTAAGGGCCTTACAGTCGAAGCGGCCAATACCGGCGCTCTCAGCGATGAAGAGATCAGGGCTAATCAGCTCCAGGTCGATTCTGCTATTGAGAGTATCACCCGTATTGCTAATTCTACTACCTTCTCCGGCTTGCAACTGCTTAATGGTAATATGGGATATGTTACCTCCGGCGTTTCAACCTCGGCAGTCAAGGGGCTCGATGTCTATAGCGCCATGCTCGGCAGCCAGGATTACCTTACTGTGACGGTTTCCGGTGTGATTTCCGCACAGCGGGGTGAGCTGAGACTATCAGGCGGAATAACCGCTCTGAGTCAGTCTGTCACTCTGGAAGTTGCTTCCAATCGTGGCGTCGAGGTATTTAACTTCGTCAGCGGATTCGCTGCCAGCAGCATAGTAATGGCGATCAATGCCGTTACCGGTGCTACCGGCGTCTCTGCCGCCTTTGTTAATGGTGCTAATGCTAACTCGGGCATTTCTTTCCTGAGCATAGACTATGGCAGTGATGCCTTTGTCTCTGTTCGTGCTCTGCCCAGCAGTTCAGGCACCTTTACCGTTAAAAAGTATAATGAAGCTACGGCAACTTATGTCGCTGCCCAGCGTGATGTCGGTCGTGATGTTGTTGCTACTATCAATGGTACTACCACAACTGGCGATGGCTCTATGCTTACGCTTAATAGCGGCGGCCTGGACATGCGTCTGAAGCTCGATACCCAATTCGGCTCTGGTAACAGCACAACATTTTATGTTACCGGCGGTGGCGCTATGTTCCAGTTAGGACCGCACATCAATACTTCAGAACAGGTCAGCGTTGGTATTGCTTCTATTGCGGCCAGTAATCTGGGTTCAATTGAAAGCGGATTCCTTAACGAGGTTTCCACAGGTGGTATCGCTTCTCTGGTGAGTGGTAATACTGCCGGAGCTTCAAAGATAGTTGAAGAAGCTATTTCGCAGATCTCTGTTTTGCGTGGTCGCCTGGGTGCTTTTGAAAAGAACACTCTGGAAACCAATATTAACTCTCTGAGCATTACTCTGGAAAATGTAACTTCCTCCGAGAGTGATATCAGAGATGCCGACTTCGCCGAAGAGTCTGCTAATCTTACTCGTAATCAGATTCTGGTTAATGCCGGTACTTCTGTTCTTAGTATCGCTAACCAGACCGCGCAGTCAGTCCTTTCACTGCTGCAATAAAAATTATGCGCAAGGCTCGTGGGTAATGCTTACCGCAGCAGGGCTCGTCCCCCTGTTCCTTTATGGAACCCGCAACAGCCTCAACTCCGTGACAAGGCACAACCCGTCCAGTTGTGCCTTTCTTTATTGGGCTTAAGTCGATTAGGCCAGAGCTGGCAGGGGCAATACACCCCGGGGAAGCGATTGACTTTAGCAAGATTATCGGTTATGATGGTGTTTTGTTTCGGAAGAATGTAAAACTATATAATTTAATGAGTTACGGATTATTGGAATGACTAAGACTATATTATCCGGTGTGCAGCCTTCGGGTAAATTGCATATCGGCAATTATTTCGGGGCGATTCGCCAGTTTCTGGCTTTGCAAGAGCAGGGCAATCACTGTTATTATTTTATTGCTGACTATCATGCTATGACTTCGGTTAAAGAGCCCGCTCTGCTGCGGGAGTATGTGCGAGAAGTAGCAATGAGCTATCTGGCTCTGGGTATTGACCCGGAAAAGTCGGTTTTCTATCGCCAGAGCGATGTCCCGGCGGTAACAGAGCTGAGCTGGATCTTCTCCTGCCTGATTCCGATGGGGCTGCTCGAACGCTGTACCAGTTATAAAGATAAGGTCGCTCAGGGACTTACCGCCAGTCATGGCCTGTTCTATTACCCCTGTTTGCAGGCGGCTGATATTCTGATCACCAGTTGCGATCTGGTGCCGGTTGGGCAGGACCAGAAACAGCATATAGAGGTTACTCGCGATATAGCTGAGAAGTTTAATAACCAGTATGGTGAGATACTCACTGTACCAGATGCTTACATTCTCGATAATACCGCGGTAGTGCCCGGACTTGATGGTCGCAAAATGTCCAAAAGCTACGATAATACCATTCCCCTTTTCGAGACGGCCAAGCAGAGTAGTAAGCGGGTGATGCGTATTGTGACTGACTCTACGCCTGTTGAAGACCCCAAAGACCCGGCCAAATGCAATGTTTTCGCCATGCTCAAACTGCTCTGTAATGAAGCGGAACTGGCCCAATGGCAGGAAAAATATACACGAGGCGGTATGGGGTATGGCGAGGCTAAAAAGGCCGTTGCCGAAAAACTTAATGAGCTGCTGGCACCATACCGCGAAAAGTACGAGCAACTGGTGAATGACCCGGCGTATGTCGATGATGTACTGGCCGAAGGCGGCCGTAAAGCCAGAGAAAAAACCAATGTTCTCATGGAAAAGGTAAGGTCTGCTACCGGCCTGAGGTAGAGACGCATGATTATGCGTCTCAGAAATGCAACCCGAGTAACATAAGGTGCGTTTTCGTGAGATGGGAGCCTGGAATGAATGTCTGAGACGCATAATTATGCGGCTCTACGAAGGAATTTATGTCTGATTACAGAGTACAACTTGAAGTATATGATGGTCCGATGGACCTGCTGCTCTATCTGATCCGCCGAGATGAGATAGATATATATGATCTCCCGGTAGCTAAGATAACAGAGCAATATCTGGCTTATATCAATCTGATGGAGGAGCTTGATGTCGATCTCGCCGGTGAGTTTCTGGTTATGGCTGCTACTTTGATCGAGCTTAAAAGCCTTATGGTTATTCCGCGGGAACAGAACCCCGAAGATGAGCAGGGCGAAGGGGCGACAGATCCCAGTGATCCGCGGCTGGAGCTTATCCATCAGTTGTTGGAATATAAGCGGTTCAAAGATGCCGCCGGCATGCTCGAAGATTGTGCCGAAGAGCGGAGTAATAAATTCCATCGCCCTCTGGCTGATTTGCAGAGGTTAAAGCAGGAATTGAAAAGCGAGCAGGAACTGGACATGGAATCTGTGCAGATCTGGGACCTGATGGACGCTTTTGCCCGGCTGATGACTGCGACTATGGCTGCTCGTGCCACACATAATGTCGTCGAAGATGAAACGCCTATCGATGTTTATGAGGTACGGATACTGACTATGGCTCAGCAGGCCAAACCGCTTATATTTGAGGCGGTTTTCCGCGAGGCCACCAGCAGGGAAGAATTTGTCGGCTTGTTCCTGGCTATTCTGGAACTGATGCGCCACAGACTTATACGCATTGAGCAGGAAAAGTCATTTGGCACGATCTATGTCTTTCCCCTTACAGAAGCTGACCCGCAGCAGGCGGTACTAAATACTATTTCCGGAGCCGCGATCCAGAGCGAGGAAGAAGAGTTGCTTCGTGATGTTGGTATGGAAAAGCCAGAGCCAGAAAAGCTCTTTTCTGATGGCATAAGTATTACCGAAGATCTCGCCGGGTTCAGCGAGACGGTAGAAGATGCCGTCAGTGAAATGCTCTATGAGTCTGATTCTGATTTCGATGACGAAATCGACGAGGATGAAGATAAGTGGGACGAACTGGAAGAAATTGAAAGAAAGTTGAATGCAGAGACGCATGATTATGCGTCTGAGAAGTTGAAAAATGAGGATATTGATAATACATAATTATGGCTTCAGGACGCTGAAGAAAAGTATGTGTGCGAAACGGTATTAAGAATCAAAATGAGATGCATGATCATGCGTCTATACTAAAATTATGACAACTACAATAATAAACTGGAATGTAAATGGGGTCCGGGCTATACATGGCAAGGGGTTTTCGCAGATTTTTGATGATTTCGAGGCCGATATTATCTGTCTGCAGGAGATAAAGGCCAAACCTGAACAATTCCCCGAAGAACTGCTGCATAAAGCAGGCTATGAATTATATGTCAACTCTGCCCAGCGGCCCGGCTATAGTGGTACTGCTATCTGGTCGAGAGTGAAGCCCAAAGAGGTGGTAACTGGCTTTGGCATAGAAAAGTTCGATTGCGAAGGCAGGGTAATTGGCCTGCGCTTTGACGATTGGGAATTATATACTATATATTTCCCTAATGGTGGTGCCGATCTGCCAGAAGGCGGCTTTGCCCGGCTGGATTATAAGATGGAATTTTATGATGAGTTCCTGAAATATATGAAAAATCGCCGTAAGGTATGCCCAGATATTGTCTTTTGTGGCGATGTTAATACTGCACACAAGTCAATTGATCTGGCCCGCCCAAAGGCTAACGAAAAGATTACAGGTTTTTTGCCTTGCGAAAGGGCCTGGATCGATGAGCTTATTGCCGCCGGTTTTGTTGATGTCTTTCGTGAATTTGACAAAGAACCTGACCGCTATACCTGGTGGGACTATAAAACCAGAGCTCGTAGTAGAAATGTTGGCTGGAGAATAGATTATTTCTTCGCTACCGAGTCAGCTCGTCCCAGACTCATTTCGTGCAGTCATCTTACTGAAGTTATGGGGTCAGACCATTGTCCGCTTAAGCTGGTATTTAAGACCTGATTGGCATGACGGAATATTTTAAGCCAGTATTCTCTGGTTCTTACCGTTTTCTTTAGCGGTGAACAGGGCACTGTCGATATCATCGACAAGCTCTTCGATGGGCTTACCATTTTCGCTTTGCCCCAGTCCTATAGAGATGGTGGCGCGAATGTCGGCATCTTTGAAATGGACCAGATTACTTTCTACCTCATTCAGTAGTCGGTCTGCTATAATTTCCGCGTCATAAATATTTGTTTCTGGGAGAATTACAGCAAATTCATCTCCGCCATATCTCGCTGCTATGTCAGTCTGGCGAATACACTTTCTTATGCAATCGGCAATGTGTTTTATGACCAGATCCCCGGCGATATGTCCGTATTTATCATTTATGCCCTTGAGTCCATCGAGATCGATCATCAGTAAGGCAAGTTTTCCACTGTAGCGTTCGGCTCGATTAAGTTCTCTTTTGAGAATATTATAGAATGTCGTGTGATTAACCAGCCCGGTCATGCCATCGGTCTGGGCCTTATGGTTAACTTCTTTATAAAGCTGAATATTGCAGAGGGCCGCACCAATAGTTTCGCAAAGCAGCTCCAAGGCCGGCAGATCGGTTTGTTTTTCAAAGTTCGACAGGTCGTATTTGTCGGCCAGGTTCAGAATGCCCAGGACCTTATCGCCACTGAGCAGTGGTGCTACCACACAGCTTCTTGTCTGATAGTTTGTCTGGTTTTGCTGACTGACAGTGGCAAACTTATGAATATTGAGATCTTCAATGATCATTAACTTCTTGCCTTTAACCGCCTGTGCCATTGGCCGGTCAGGGTTGCTACTGATATTTACCAAAGAAGATATTTTATGGTCATGATTATGTCTCATTAAGTGGAGACATTGATTTTCTGAGTCGTAAGTGTATATTGAAGCATACTTTGCATGAAAAATGTCGGGTATGTCTTCTACGCAGGCCCGGGCTATTTCGTCCATGTCCAGGCTATTAACCTTGCGAGAAATACTGCTTATCCTCCTGAATCGTTCGATAATAATCTTTTCTTTGGCTGCCATTATCACAGCAGCCTTAAAGTTCTGGCCGCTCTGGCAGCATTTTGCCAGATTATTGCGATAGAGATTGATCTTATTTAACAGTATTCTGGCAGGGCAGTTGTCATGTACTATGTCCAGAGGTGATAATTCATCGGGAATGGTATAGCTTGAATTATGAGGTAGTACCAGAATTTCACAGGTCATTTCCTGACTGGCAATTCTATTTGGGTCACTGAAAACAATATAGTTTTCAATATTGTCAGAAGGATTTTGTGAAATATCAGAGCTATGGACAAAGCGATACTGGCAACTCTGGCAGATTTTTTCCAGAGTATCACTGAATAACTCGTTAGTTCCTTTATATACTATGCTTATATCCATATATAGTGTTTACTTAACTTTTACTCTCTGTATCTGGTGTATGCAGGCTCGTTGCCAGCATCTCGCATCATAACCTTAATCGGCATAAAAAGTTATCGGGTTAGTTAAAAAAATAAAAATAAAAAAGATTTTAATTGAGTCCTATAATAAAAGTGTATATTTTATATTT
>JAFGDI010000187.1 GCA_016932145.1 Sedimentisphaerales bacterium | reverse complement strand
GTTTATGGCGCTTTTCTGGGCAGTTTCAGAACTAAGGAGATCGTTGCCAATCTGCCTTTCTTTATTTTCGGTATTATAATATTTATCCTGTTTATCTTTTCCTTTATACAATATCGTTCTCTGAGAGAAAAGCCCGGCTTGATGATGATACATGCCGGTTGTGTTGCGATATTAGCCGGTGGGTTATGGGGGGGAGCTTTTAGCCATGAAATGGCAATGGAAGAGATAACAGTCAATGGCAAAACCATGCTTTATGGCAAAATATATAAAACTGCCGTACAAATACCACGCGGGGGTTATATAGATACCTTGCATACTTTCCCTGAGCAGGGGGCCAGGGCCATAGTACCGCTTGGATTTAAAATGTTTCTTAAGGATTTTGTTATAGAATATTACCCTGATGGCCAGGTAAAGGATTATATTTCCCATATTATGATCATAGCCGATTCTGGCCGCCATTTTGGCCCTTATCAGATTGAGGTCAATAAACCGCTGTATTTTGGCGGCTACCATTTTTATCAGCATAGCTTTGATCAGGAGCGGGGCCAGTTCACCATTTTGACAGTTGCCTCAGATGATGGCTTGTGGCTGGTTTATGCCGGTTACTTTTTGCTGCTTTCGGGTGTGTTCTGGCATTTGTGGCTTGATCCGCTGTTAAAGCGAAAACGCTCGGTAAGATCGGAGGGTGCAAATGCCGCAAAATGATCTTATACCTCTTACTGAAAATCTGGCGATAAAAGCCAATATTCAGGGTACATTTATCTACATTGCCATGCTGATATATGTAATAGCGATCTTTTTACATCTGTGCAGATTCAGGCAGGCGGCATCCAGAGCGTATTTTACGGCATTTATTACGGTTTTATCTGCTATTATTTATCGCTGGTTTGTGGTAGCTCACATTCCTTTACAGAATTTGTTTGAGGTTTTTCTCGTACTGGGTGCCTGCGGCTGGCCTCTGACTAATTTTGCACGCCGCTATCTTGCTGTTGAGGGTCAGACCGGCGATATTTTGCTGTCTCTGATATTTCTGTTCCCGGCTGGTTTTGTTTTTAGTGATGCTGTGGCTCAATTGCCGCCTGCTTTACAGAGCTGGCTGTTCGGACCGCATGTACTGGCTTATATGCTGGCTTATTTTATTATGGCCAAGGCCGCTCTGCAGGGCGTTCTGGTTTTTGCCCAGCAAACCAAAGCGGTATCTGATCATCTGGCTGATCCTGAGTCAGGAGCATACCGGCTTATCTCGCTGGGATTTCCGCTGTTGACCCTGGGACTTATTCTGGGCAGTGTCTGGGGTAAGATTGCCTGGGGCGATTATTGGAATTGGGACCCGAAAGAGCTCTGGTCTCTGGCATCGTGGCTGGTTTATCTGCTTTATTTCCACTGGCGCAGCAGTTTTGGCAGGAAATATCCGCGAGTTAACGCTATGCTGGCTATTCTGGGCTTTATCTTTATAATTATCACGCTGCTCTGGGTAAATCTCTCCAGAATATTCAGCGGCCTGCATAGTTATGCCGGTTGACAGGAATTATGACCATTTCGCCAGCATATAATATGCCATGGCTTCTATATATCTATAACTCGATATTGAAGTTGGGATTGACTTTATAAATAAAAAAACCGCTATCTCCATAAGGATATAACGGTTTTTTATATTCTGGCCAAGGCGGGACTCGAACCCGCACACATTTGCATGTAAGGGATTTTAAATCCCTCGTGTCTGCCAATTCCACCACATGGCCAAGTTGTTTATTTTCAATGACTTACATCGTTTTTCTTGTTCTTGTCTTAGCTGCTCTGCGCACATTCTGCACACATTACTTTTGACAAAATCTTCACTTTTCATTACACTTGAAAACGCAATCAGCGTTAACCAGTATCAAAAACGAGCTGTAATAATAGGTGAAAAATGCGAAAAGTCAATATCAAAAAATCAGAATCGCCAATTCGGGCCAAGGCTCCCTGGCTGGTTCGCTGGCGTGAACTTAACGGTAAATGTTGCCAGCGGGCATTCCCGACTAAGGCCCTGGCCAAAATGTTCGCCGATAAGCAGGTTATGGAGCTTAACGATGACCTTTTCACCTCTGTCAAGCCCCTAACTCTGCCGGAACTTTCAGAAGCGTTCCTGTCGGCCAAGAAGTCTGAAGGCATAGCCGCGGCAACTGAGCAGCTATACAGAATGGTCATGGTTGATTTTGAGTTGGCATTGCAGCCTTCACCGCCAACTACTGACAGAATTGCCAAACATCATATTGACGAGTATAAAAAGACACTCACGGAGAACCAACCGGCAACGGTTAACAAGAAATTACAGCACTTGTCCGGCATTTTCAACTGGGCTATCCAGCGAAAATACATGAGGCATAACCCGATTGACCGACTAGACAAGCTCAAGACGACTAAAAAATTGAAAGACATATATACGCCAGAGCAGTTCCGGCAATTGCTCGATGCTGCCCCAGATGCGCAATGGAGGGTTTTTCTGTACCTGGCTATATGTGGAGCCGGCCGGCATAAGAGTCTGGCAGCGGCATTGAGGAATAGAATTGACCAGACTGATCAATCGATAGAAATACTGGACGAAAAAACGCGACAATGGCGGCGTACGCCACTTCATCCATCGGCATGGCTCGAACTATCAAATTACCTCAAAACTCTGCCAGCGGGCCAGCAGCGACTTTTTACGCATAATTTTCAGTCGTATCAGTATAAGGCTCTGGTTGCTAAGGCGAAATTGCCGTTCGTGAAGTTCCATGATCTGCGTACCTGTATGGTAAGCTGGTTAAAAGTTGCTGGTGTGCAGTCTGAGATTGTGTCGTCAATCCTTGGTCATTCGACCGTCGAGCTGACCGCCCGGCATTATACAAGCATAGACAATCAGGCGAACAAGCGGGCCGCGATAGATAAGTTGCCAATTTAGATAGGGTTAATTATTAATATTTTTTCGTATATACTTTCTATTTCTCTTTGCGGCGGCAGATTCATCACAAAGAGTGCCCATTACACAAACTAAGTGCAAGACTGCCCCCGGTGTTACTAAGGCCGCATAGCCAGCGATAGTGATTATGAACCATGCTATGCCAGTGAGTGGATAGCCTTTATACATTTGCCCTAAGCCAGGTATAAAGATGCTCAGTATGAATGCAATGAAAATGCTTGGCTCTCGCTCTAAGGCAGCGAATCCGGTATTGTATATTATTTTTGGTGGAGTAATTTCTCCAAGCGGATGTCCACAATGCGGGCACTGTAATATCTGGTCGCTACATTTCCCTTCACAGTTTGCACAATACACTATACCCATTTTCGTTACTCCTGAATATTGACTTTTAAACCATAAATAACAGTAAAACAATAATAGATATGCTGTCTATATAT
>JAFGDI010000186.1 GCA_016932145.1 Sedimentisphaerales bacterium | reverse complement strand
TCGGGCAATCTGTTAGTTTTGCCTGATAATAGCCGAGCTGGGGCTCGGCGTTCCCAGAGAAGAAAATCCGTGTGAACGGTTACCTTATTTCTTATTTCTTGTTGCCGGCTATGTCGTTGTTAACATGGTAATACAGATAAAAATCTTATGATTCTAGCTCCAGAATCCGCCTTTAGTAGCCAGGTCGCTGGCAACCTGACTGAGATAATCCTGATTTTCATCCCGATAGCGACTGGGACTTACGCCGGTGACTTTATGAAATTGCTTATTAAAATATTGCGGGTCGGCAATACCAACTGCAGCACCAACCTCATATATGGTCAAAGTGGTAGTAGTAAGCAGTGACCTGGCCTTATCGATCCGCTTACGCAGAATATACTGGCTTATGGTAACATTATATTGCTTTTTGAACTTTTGCGAAAAAGTATTGGCCGTTAGATTGGCCATTTTGGCCAGCTCAGCGGTCGAGATCGGCTCACTGAGATTATCATCGATCCAGTTAAGTATCTTATCCCAGGTAAAACTGCCCTTACTGCGTGATCCTCTTTTCTGACCAGTAAGCAAAATACTGACCGATAAGAGCAATGCCTTGAGCCTGTATCTGGCCTCGAGATTCATCAGCACAGTATTGGTATTAGTGCCCATCGTATTAAAAAGAGTGCTTATATGCTTTATCTGCTCGGCCAGAAATAAACTGTTTATACCCAGCGGAATAAACTCTGGTATTTCTATACCCTTGTCTGTCCCGGTGGGCATATCATAAAAATGGACACACCAGTGCTTACCCGGCTCAGCAGAGCTATAGCTATAGACACTGCCGCCCTGTATGCAGGTAATATCGCCGGGGGCAAATTGATATTCTCTGGAATTTATGCGGACCAAACCGCTATAATTATATAAATGCAAAATATTTGTCGGATTACGATAGGTAAAGTCAAAAACAGGATTACAAAGCGAAAATTCACCTATTCTATCAATGCAAGGCAGTTCTGTTGTACTTATCTTCATAGCCATTGAATACATTATACCATAATACCAGAAAAAATACCAGAAGATTTATACCATATATCCTGAATTTCCCCAATTGTAAAAAAGCTCTGAAAATGCTAAGATCATAATGCAGTCAAGATACAGTGAAAGTAACAGGCAATCGGTTGAACTATGCCGTAATCCCGAAGATCAGGACTACTGCAGGAAAGATATCATTATTCCTTACCTGACAGTCTGTTATAAACGAGAAGAGAAATAATCGAAAAAACAAAGTTACTGAAGAGTGCGGTTTATGCTACACATCTCTTCGTGACGCACTTTTGACTGTACGAGTTTAAGCAAAGGCCAGAACAGGGCCTTGTAATTGCAATTGCAATATATTTCTTACTTTCGATACTGTTCTCGGAAGTGTGTTTTATTCCAACCGCAGCAGGAAGACCCTATATTTGCGATTCAGAGTCAGACTATACTGCGAAAATTAACTGAAGATAGTATTAAATATGATAATAACTGTAGATTTTGGAGGCTCCCGTATCAAGCTGGGGCTGGTAGATAAATATAAAGTGCTCAGCCAGAGAGTAATAAGCTCTTATGCCGGTCTGCCATTTTTTCAATGTATTTCTTTATTGAAGGACAATCTGTTGGAATTATGTCATCACAGCGGAACAGAGCTAAGCAAAGTAGAAGGAATGGTCTGGGCCCTGCCCTTGATAATCGACCCAGGCTTGCGTTATGCAAGCTGTTCCTTTGGGAAATATGAAGACACTCGTCAGCAAGACTTTTGCCAGCGTGCAGAAGAGATATTTGGCATTCCCTTGCTTCTGGAAAACGATGCTCGGGCGGCCCTGATAGGCGAATGGCAGGCTGGTGCCGGGCAGGGTAAGGCCAATGTAGCCATGATAACATTGGGTACCGGGCTGGGTACCGGAGTGATATTTGAAGGCAGGCCCATGCGTGGCCGCAGCGGCATGGCCGGCAATCTTGGCGGTCTGTCAATAACTCACAGTAGTAGTCATACCAGTGCCGAAAGTTTTGGCGGGCGGCTGGCTGGCTGTACGGAAACACAGATAGCGACCTGGTCACTGCCGGAACGAGCTGCAAAAATTGCCGGTTTTAACGACAGCAAGCTGGCACAGGAGAAAAAGTTAGATTATAAAGCGGTCTTTAATCTGGCAGCCCAGGGCGACAAAATAGCCTGCGAATTACGAGAAACAGCCCTCAACGGCTGGGCCGCCATGGCCTTAAATATGATCCAGGGTTATGACCCGGAAATATTGATAATAGGCGGCGGCATAATGGGCAGTAAAGAGGTGATATTACCTTACATAAGGGATTTCACGCGTAAATATGCCGTACAGGCTGGCGGAGAAGTGGAAATAGTAGCGGCCCAACTGGGCGATAATGCCGCATTAGCCGGCGGAGAATGGATCTGGAACGAAGGTAGAAAAGAAAAACTATGAAGTCAAACTATGACAAATTACCCTATATAGAAGTAGCGTCAACAGACGGTCAATGCGTTCAGGGCTGGTCAGAAGTATGCAGTAAGCTGAAAAAAGCAGCTAGTGTTAATAATGGCCAGCGAATGGTATTAACTATAGAATGTTATGTCGGTGTTAATGAAGAGGAGATCTGCCGGGCAATCGAAGCTCTGGTCCAGCCCGAGAAGATAATTCGCAGCAGAGATGCTTTTTTAAGTGAAGCTGAGATCGATGAGAAAGTGGCTCCATTTAATGGCGGTGATGACCTTATCTTTGGCTGGATAACCAACCTGAGAATGGCTGACTTTCTGGATGAGGGTAAAATTGCAGAACTTCAAGCCCGGATCGAGCAGGTAAAGCATGGCCTGGTAGTAATACTGGGTAGCGGGGCAAGTCTTATCCACCCGGGTGATATTCTGGTCTATGCTGACATGCCGCGTTGGGAAGCCCAGTTGCGTATGCGTAGAAATGAGATATCGAATCTGGGCGTGGAAAACAGTCAGTTAAGATGGACGCTGCAATATAAGCGAGCCTTTTTCACCGACTGGCGTGTTTGTGATCGCCTGAAAAGGGAACTGATAGCCAAATGGCATTTCGTCCTGGATACTACCATAGCAGGAACTCCCAAACTGGCAGAAGGCGAACTGGTTCGAACTGGATTGCGTACAACTGCCAGCCGACCATTCCGGGTAATGCCCTTTTTTGACCCTGCACCCTGGGGTGGCCAGTGGATGAAAGAGACCTGCGGTCTGGAAGAAAATGGCAGTAATTATGGCTGGTGCTTTGATTGCGTACCAGAAGAAAACAGCTTAATGCTGAAATTCGGTGACATTATCATGGAATTGCCCTCGATCAATGTGGTGTTCTCTCAGCCTCGTGAGCTGCTGGGAGACAAAGTTCACGCCCGCTTTGGCGATGAATTCCCGATCAGATTCGACTTTCTTGACACCATGGCCGGGGGCAATCTGTCTTTTCAGGTTCACCCCCTGACAGAGTATATACAGCATAATTTTGGCATGAATTATACTCAGGATGAATCATACTATATACTTGATGCCAAAGCCGATGCTACGGTCTATCTGGGTTTAAAGGAAGATATTGAGCCCGAGGAAATGATCGCAGACCTGCGTGCTGCCCAGCGAGGTGAAAAGAGCTTCAATGATGAGAAATTTGTTAATCGCTGGCCCGCTAAAAAACATGACCATTTTCTGATCCCGGCAGGAACCTGCCATTGCAGCGGTAAAAATGCCATGGTTCTCGAGATAAGTGCCACACCATACATATTTACCTTTAAAATGTGGGACTGGGACCGCCTGGGCCTTGATGGTCTGCCCCGCCCTATCAATGTAGAGCATGGCATAAAGAACATTCAATGGAACCGCCAGACGAGCTGGGTTAAAGCCAACCTTATCAACCGTATAGAGCCAATAGCCAGCGGCCCTGGCTGGCATGAAGAACGAACCGGTCTGCATGAACTGGAATTTCTGGAAACCAGACGACACTGGTTCACCGATAAAGTACCGCACACTACCAATGGCAGTGTAAATGTATTGAATCTGATAGAAGGCTCAGAGGCAATCGTAGAAAGCCCCCATGATGCTTTTACGCCATTTGTGGTACATTATGCCGAGACCTTTATAATACCCGAATCAGTAAAAGAATATACTATCAGACCGTATGGCCTGTCAGCCGGCAAGCAGTGTGCAACGATAAAGGCTTATGTAAGAACCTGGTAAAAAAGTAAGAGATATCTGCCCTGAAAGCAAAATATTAAACAGAAAGAAAAAAACTATGATATCAGAGACAAAGGAAAAGCGAGTAATCCACAAGCCCAATATACTTTTTCTGAGCTATATATCACTGGCATCGGCTCTGGGCGGTTTTTTATGGGGTTTTGATGCCATAGTCATCTCCGGCACTATAACACCGGTGAAGAAGCTGTTTAGCTTATCGCCGGGCTGGGAAGGCTTTTTCGTCAGTTCCGGGCTGATCGGCTCAGTAATGGGCTCCGCATTAGCCGGGAATCTCAGTGACCGCTTCGGCAGGAGCAGGAATCTGGCTCTGGCTGCATTTCTGATGCTCATATCGGCTTTGGGCTGCGCCTGGTCAAACAGCATAGAGTTGTTAACCTTTTTTCGCTGGCTGGGTGGTCTGGGCATAGGCATATCGGCAATGGTCTGTCCATTATATATTTCAGAATTATCACCAGCTCATTTACGCGGCCGTTTAATATCTTTGTTCCAGTTTTCGGTGACAATTGGTATTGTTGCCGCCTTATTCAGTAATATTGTGGTTAATAAGTGGGCTGAGTTGATGGCCAATAGTGCCGGTACCGGCGATTTTCTGAAGTGGTTCCTGATAGATAATACCTGGCGAACCATGTTTGCCGTCGAGCTGATACCAGGAGTGTTTTTCCTGTTAATGGCCCTTACCCTGCCCGAAAGCCCCCGCTGGCTGATCCGAAATAACAAGAAAGAAAGAGCCCTTAAGGTACTCAAAAACATATTTCCCCATGATGCCCAGACAGAATATGCCGACATCTGCCAGACAATAGCACAAGAAAGTCAGGTAAAAAGCCGTCTAAGCGACCTGTTGAACATTAACTATCGCAAGCCATTATTTGTAGCGATAATGCTGGCAGTATTTGCCCAGTTCAGCGGCATAAATGTAGTATTTTATTATGGCCCGACCTTACTGGAACAGGCAGGGTTCAATCTGGGCGGCGCCCTGAGCGGCGTAGCTATGATAGGTATATGCAATGTAATATTTACCCTGATAGCAATCTGGCTGGTAGATAAGATCGGTCGTAAGCTGCTGCTACAGATAGGAACAGTCGGTGCAATTGGCTGTCTGGTGGGCATAGGCTCGCTGATCGACAATGGCAATCCTGACACTATGCTGATAACCCTGATCTGCGGATTTGTTGCTTTCTTTGCCTTTTCTCTGGGACCGATCAAATTCATTTTCGCAGCAGAGATCTTCCCGACCAATATTCGGTCACGAGCCATATCGGCAGTGATCTTTGCTATGTGGCTGGCAGATACGCTGGTAGGCCAGTTCTTCCCGATATTGCGGGATGGCGTTGGCGCCTCAGCCACCTTTTATATATTCGCGGGAATACTGATACCGCAGATATACATGGTATGGCGTATGATGCCCGAAACTGCCGGGCGGTCATTAGAAGAGATCGAGAGATCTTACGAGACAGCAGGCAATGAAAATATTTGCCAGCTAACGCCAGCAGAGCCCCAATAGCAATGCATCTTCAGACAATAAACAGACTTGATCTGCTTTTTTAAAACATCATGATGAGTATTTTTTTCCGTGCGTTTCTCTGGACAGGTCAGTATGAGGCAGATTTCGGGGTACCTCAACCTCAAATCACTTCCAGGAAGCGTGAAATATTACACTTAAAAATCAAACAGGAGTTTAGTATGAAATATTTATTTAAGTTGTTCTTAATGGCTGGTCTTTTGACAGCCAACGCAGTAAATGCCAATACCCTCTGGCAAGCAGGCGTCAGCGACAATAGTGGTCGTGAATTTGCCCTGGGCGAAGGTAAATGGAATGACTATACATCCACATTTGGCTATGGTTCAACCTTTATCGCAGGCCACTCTCAGGCCAGTGATATTCCTTATGTACTGCCCGGCACCCAGGATAGCTGGGCAGGCAGCCGGAGCCACAGTACCGATATCGTTTTCAAGCTCGCCAATTTCGCCCAGACTGATAAATTCCAACTTATCATAGATATGGCCGAAACCCACAAGCAATTTCCACCCCAACTTAAGATCGAGATCAACGACTCTGTTTTCGTTCGCCAGACACTCGCGGGATCATCAGATGATACCCTGCATGGTAATTCTAACGGTAAAGAATTTATTATCGACCTGGAAGTACCCGCCGGGCTGCTTAAGACTGGAAATAACCGGATAAAGATCAACAACAGCAAAGGCAGTTGGATAATCTTTGACCATATAAGTTTTAATGGCCCGTCAACCGTTGCATTAGCTGAAGTTGACCCGGAAGTTACACTAAAAACAATAACCCCTACCCCTTTTGTTATCAATGGCAAAAACAACGAGCCTTTACAGCTCTTGAATCTGACCCTGGAAACTATTGGCAAAAGCTCAGATATAACCATAACGGCAAATGGCCAGAAGGTAACAACCGGCCAGATAAAAGCGGGTACATACCCTATGGAACTGGCAGTACCGGCAACTGAAGTGGAAAAGACAGTTAAACTGGAGATCAGACAGGCCAATAAAATAATCGCAGCCAAAGACATTACGGTACCGGCAATGCGTAAATGGGAAATAAACCTGATACATCAGACCCATCTGGACATTGGTTATACCGAACCGCAGGAAGATATATTAAACCTGCAAGTACAACATCTCTATGATGCTCTGGACTATATTGACAAGTCGAAAGATTACCCGGTTGAAGCACAGTTCAAATATCACCCGGAAGGCATGTGGGCAGTTGATGAGTTCATGCGCAGGGCCAGCGAAACCGACAAGGCACGCCTGGTCGATGCCGCCCGGAAAAAGCTGATACACATCGATGTAATGTATGCCCAGGCCATGACCGGCGGCTATCGTGAAGAAGAATTATTTGAACTTATGGGTTCTGCCGTTCGCTTCTGCAAGAAATATGGCATTGAATTGAACTCATGCACCCAGTCTGATGTTCCGGGCTATACCTGGGGACTGGTTTCTGCCCTGGCTCATAATGGCATAAAGTACATCTCAGTTGGCCCCAACGGCGGCCACCGGGTAGGACATACCTTTTACTGGGCCGATAAGCCTTTCTACTGGCTCGGTGCCGATGGCAAGAGCAAGGTATTGTTCTGGATGGACGGCACTGGCTATTCCAGATTTCACGGTCAGCCCAAAGGTCATATAGTCAAGGAAAGTGAGGTCTTGAGACTGATCAATGACCTGCAGAAAAAAGATTATCCTTATGACATGGTCATGCTGAGATACTGTATAGAAAGAGACAATGGCTCACCGAATCCGGCCCTGTCAGACGGTGTAAAAAGCTGGAATGAGAAGTATGCCTGGCCTAAGCTGATCATTGCTCGCAACAGTGATTTCCTGGCTGATTTTGAGAAAAAGCATGGCGAGAGCCTGCCGACAATAAGCGGCGATTTCACACCCTACTGGGAAGATGGCATGGCCTCTACCGCAGCAGACACCGGCACAAATCGCAGGACCGCTGACCGTCTGGAACAGGCTCAGATATTATGGTCAATGCTACAGGCTGATACAGACTGGCAAGAGCAGTTTGATGCCGCCTGGGAAAAGGTGATCATGTATGATGAGCATACCTGGGGCGCATGGAACAGTATATCAAACCCAGATTCAGAATTTGCCCGCACGCAGGCTGAATATAAGTCTCGTTTCGCTCAGGATGGTGCCAGAATGGCTAATAACATCTTAGAGCAGATACTGACACCTGCTACTGACAATACTAAGACCTTTGCCGTATATAATACGACAAGCTGGTCACGCAGTGAACTGGTTACACTTACCCCGGAACAATCAAAAGCTGGTGATATTGTCTCAGATGAGAACAACAAGCCTGTGCCTTCACAGCGACTCGCTGGTGGCGAACTGGTTTTCCT
>JAFGDI010000185.1 GCA_016932145.1 Sedimentisphaerales bacterium | reverse complement strand
TGCTGTATAGTCCTTCAAAGGTTTCGGAAAGAGTAAGAATAGCGGCAGTCATTTTCCTTTTTTCATCGTTCATGGCTTTGTTTCCTTCTGACTCTGGTCAAATAAAATATATTAACCGCAAGATTTACAACTGCTGAGCCGGTAAAGGCCCAGGCAATTCCCGAAAGTTGCATGCTTTTTACAGCAACTAAATAATAGCATAAAAAAACATTTATTACAAGACTTGCGGCCATAGAAGTCATTCTACCAGTAAATTCCCGGCAGGCGACAATCGCATCGCCAATTACCATGGCCCAGATCATCAGCAGGCCGCCTGCCAGCATTATTAGCAGGACAGGCCCTTTATCATAGAGATAGACCGCATACTCAGGTTTAATGAGCCAGGAAAGTATTTCTCGCCCTATAAGGGTAAAAATCGTGATAACACTGAGCATTATTCCCGTTGAAATTAGCAGCATCAGGCTTAGTAATTTCCTGAAGGAATCGGGATCAGTGCTATTATAGAGACTTAATCGTCGTAAAACACCCTGGTTAATGCCGTTCTGCGTCATCATAACGCCATTGATTATGGTTATGGCGATGGAGTAATAGGCAACTTCTGCGTTGCTGAGATAATGTTTTATGAAATATTTCCCTGCCTCACTGGTCAGTGTGGCAATTGCCATAAATGTGCCAAGCGGTAGTGATTCGCTGAATAATTGTCTTAAAATAGAAGATTTAAATCTGATCTTTATATCGGCCAGCTTGCTGCTGATATTTCTTTCATAGTACAGATTTACCACAACTATTGTGCCCGTCCAGATAATTGGTATTGACCAGATAGGCCAGTTATGCAACCCGGCGATAACTGTCAGGAAAATGATGATCGTAGTTCTTAATATATAAGAAAGGGCGGCATGATGCATTTTTTCTTTTTTTTGCATTATGCCAATAAAACTGTCAGCAAAACATTCGGTCATGCGAGTCAGAGAGCACAATATTAAGAGTAATGCAGCTAGCGTATTGTCATAGCGGGCTATGTATATGGCAAAGGGTACTATAAAGGCACAAGCGGCAATATTACCTGTTATTCGCAATGCCAGAGAATCACCCGGAGTGTTTCGATCGTGTATGTCGGTGACATAACTCAATCTGAGTTCCAGATTTAAGAAATATACGACAGGTGTTACAACCGCCAGAGCCCAGAAAAAGAGACCTGCCTGATCTGCCGGGAAAAACCGGGCTGCTAACAGAAATAACAACAATCTGCCACCACCGTTTGTTATATGCCCCAATAGGGACCAGAGTGTATTGCTTCGCAGAGAGTCTGTTTTGATGTTATCCGACATGATCAATTATAAAACCGGCAGCAGACATATCTTACCTGCTGCCGGTATCGTGTTATATTTCGAATTCAGGAATAAATCCACGGCCTATAGCCATGCACTTATTTTTCATTTTCAGCTCAACTGGTGTACTTGATACAGTGCAGCCCGGCGGCACTGACTGGGTCAGGAACACACTGCCGTGTATGGTAGCTCCGCGGCCAACAGTAATATTGCCCAGAACTGAGGCATTTGAATAGACAATTACATTATCTTCCAGAGTTGGGTGGCGTTTGTGCCCTCTGATTATCAGGCCATCCTGTCCATGCGGAAAACTGGCAGCACCCAGAGTTACTCCCTGATACAATTTGCAATTATCGCCTATAGTTGTGGTTTCGCCGATTACCACACCAGTACCATGGTCTATGAAAAACCCTTTGCCAATTGTAGCTCCGGGGTGAATATCAATTCCGGTCCTACTATGTGCGTACTCGCTCATAGCACGAGGAAGCAGGGGGACACCCAGTCTGAACAGCTCATGAGCCAGCCTTTGAGTGGTGACCGCTATTGTCGTTGGGTAGCAGTAGATGATGCTGTCAGTTTCATATACTGCCGGGTCGCCTTTCAGGGCGGAAATAACATCACTTAAGAGCATTTCGCGTATATCAGGCAATCTTTCCATGAAATCAGCAACGACTCTGCCTGGCGAGCTGTATTTGGTTCCCTGAGGTGGTGTGGGGCAAAAGCTTTGTGCCTGAACTACCAATTTGGTCAGCATTTCAGCAGCAATAGCCAGGTTTTCAGTGGTTATCCGGGGGGTATCGCCTTTGCTGATAGCCGGTCTGCCCCAGAACCCCGGGTACACTATCTCAAAGAGTTTGTCAACCAGTTGATATACCTCTGTCCGCCGGGGGCGGGGTACGCCATCGAGTTTACTGATCCGGCCCCAAGCCAGGTAAGATTCACCCAATCTGGTACTTATCTCAGTAAGATTTTGTTTTTCCATCATAAATCCTTATCAATCAGCATATTCTGTCGAAAATCAGAACTATTCCAATCTTCCTGAGATTATATCTGCTTAAGCCCTGACTTACAAATTTAAATCAAATTATCCCTCTAATATTGTACTATTGCTATTATTTAAGATAACTCTTTATTCTGCATGGTATTAACTCATATTCTAATTCTTCCGTGCTTTTACTAATTTCAGCTTGACTTTTGTTATGCTTGTCCTTATACTTCTCCCTTCTGTTGACCAGCAATGGTGACAAGGCCCAATGCCCCCATCGTCTAGCGGCCTAGGATTCGTGGTTCTCATCCACGCGACAGGGGTTCGAGTCCCCTTGGGGGTATTAAAAAAACCTTCGTTTTCATTTGAAGCGAAGGTTTTTTGTTTTTCTTTCTAACGCCTTCTACTGCTGCAATCCATAAAAGCCTTTTACCTTGACTTGCCTTCTTGCTCTACTATAATGCGTAGTATCAGCGGTGCTGTGTAATACTGTGAATAAAAAACCTTTATAATAAAAAGCGAAATGGCAACAAAACCAAAAACTATTGATGAGCTGGGTGAATTACAGCGGACGGTAATGGAGAT
>JAFGDI010000184.1 GCA_016932145.1 Sedimentisphaerales bacterium | reverse complement strand
GAGATGGCCCAGGCAAATAGTTATTCGAAGATTTTTGCCAAAGTGCCTGCCAGTGAGATTCCAGTATTTACCCAGGCCGGTTTTCGCAAAGAGGGGGTAGTGCCAAATTTCTTTAATAACAGTGAAGATGGCTTCTTTATCGCTAAATATCCCGACCCGGAAAGGAAGGTCGAAGAGCTCTCAGATAAATATCAGCAGGTTATGGAAGTTACTATTGAGAAGCTCACTGAGCAAAATCAGGCCAGGGCCATTGATGCCAATATCAGGAAGTGTACAAAGGAAGATGTTGAGGAAATGGCCAGTATTTATAGTCAGGTTTTCAGTAGTTATCCCTTCCCGATATATGACCCTGCTTATCTGGCTGAAACTATGGACAGTCATGTGAAATATTTTTGTGTTGAGCATGAAGGCAATATTGCTGCTCTGGCTTCTTCTGAGATAGACTTTAAGGCATCGAATGCCGAAATGACTGATTTTGCTACTTTGAAAGATATGCGAGGCAAGAATTATGCCTCTGCTTTACTGACTCGTATGGAAGAGGAGATGTCTCGCATTGGCATACAGACGGCTTATACCATAGCCAGAGCAATTTCGCCAGGCATGAACATTACCTTTGCCAGAGGGGGCTACAGTTATGGCGGCAGGTTGGTAAATAATACCAATATTGCCGGTAATATCGAGAGTATGAATATATGGTATAAGTCACTGGCGTGAAATCAAATTGGCGACAGTTGCTATTCTCATAGCTGCTTGCTTTTGAGTATTTTATGTGATAAAATTCCCTTTAAATAATTATAAAACAGAGACACAACCAGAAATGAGGAATATGTATGATAAAGCTGGCAGTTACAGGCGCCGCCGGGCGCATGGGCCGCAGGATAATTACTCTGGCCAAAGAGTCAGGTGCGTTTGAGATAGTAGCCGCTCTGGAGTGGGATCAGTGCCCGCAACTGGGACAGGATGCCGGACTTGTTGCCGGGATCGGGGCTTTGGGTGTGAATATTACCGTTGAGCCAGAGGTTAAGCCAGATGTAATAATTGATTTCTCACTTCCAGCCAGTACGATGGGCTGGGTTAAATATTGTCGCGACAATAAGATAGCTCTTGTCGTCGGCACAACTGGTCTGGACGAATCCCAAAAGTCGCAGCTTAAGCAAGCCGGTGCTGATATTCCCGTACTGCTGGGTGCCAATATGAGCCTGGGAGTAAACCTGCTCTGCAAGCTGGTGCAGGATGTCGCTTCCCGGCTGGACGAAGATTACGATATCGAGATAGTAGAATTTCATCATCGCTTCAAACGCGATGCCCCTAGTGGAACCGCACTTGAGCTGGGTCGCCATGCAGCTATGGGACGCGATTATAAGTGGCCTGATTGTTGCCAGCATGGCCGCGAAGGCAAAGAGGCCTTGCGCGAACCTAAAACTATTGGCATGCACGCCGTTAGGGCTGGCGATATTGTCGGCGAACACAGCGTATATTTCTCGGCTCTGGGTGAGACTATCGAAATTCGCCATAATGCCCATACCCGCGACACCTTTGTGAGGGGGGCAATAAAGGCTGCTAAGTGGCTAAATGGCCGCCAGCCAGGATTTTATGATATGTTCAGCGTCTTGGGATTATGATCCTAAATTAAAAAATATACAATAAGCTAATAAAATAACACTTTAGACTTGCATTAATGTTATTATTAATATAAACTGCTGGTCTTCAAAACGACTGATGACCACAATCGTCGGTTTATGATGCACTCGTAGCTCAATTGGATAGAGCATTGGTCTACGAAACCAAAGGTTACAGGTTCGACTCCTGTCGGGTGTATTCAGTAAAGCCTTGTAAAACTACCATTTACAAGGCTTTTTCATTTTAAAGCATACCGTTTCGCATTCATTTACATGATTTTCCTGGGTTGGGGCTGTTTTAAGTAACAATATATTTCTTAACTCATTTAACAATAATTATTTGTAATTTTCTACTTGTCTATTTGATATTACCGGCTAATAATCGGTTGAAAGGTGAGGAATTTTATATGGCTTCTACCAGAAACAGAGATAAGATACTATTAGCGATCCCGGCGTATAATGAGGAGCGGTACATCAATCAAGTGCTCGATTCTGTAAGGACTTACATATCAGATATCCTGGTTGTTAATGATGGTAGTACCGATCAGACTGCCCAGATATTAGCTGGCAGAAGAGGTATTTATTCCTTAACTTTTGAACAGAACAGAGGTTACGGGCAGGCTATGTCTGATATTTTCCATTTCGCCCATTGTTACAACTATAGCTGGGTTATTACCATGGATTGTGATTTTCAACATGAGCCAGAGTATATTCCTCTTTTTATTGAAGCTATTATGGCAGATAATGCCGATATAGTCAGTGGTTCCAGGTATATGGCCGATTCGGAGGTCAGAGATATGCCCCCGAGTGACAGGCGATATATAAATGGCCAGATTGTCAGTCTTTTGCAAGAGCAACTGGGACTGGAGCTTACTGACGCCTTTTGCGGGTTTAAGGCTTATCGTACGGAGGCGGTGAGCAGGCTGAAGCTCACCGAAAAAGGCTATGCCTTCCCTCTGGAATTCTGGTCTCAGGCGGTCAGAGCAAAATTGAAGATAAAAGAGTTGCCAATTTCGCTGGTTTACAATGATCCCAACCGCTGTTTTGGCGGACAGTTAAATGATCCTGGCCAGAGATTGAAACATTATAAGGCAGTTTTACAAAAAAGTATGGCCAGGGCAGAGAACGCCCCGGCAGAAATAATCAGGTTATATGACCAGAATAGTGGAAAAAAATCAGTTAACCAAACCGCAGCAGAATGGGCAGGTTCTTTGCCAGCCAGATATTGCGCAGGCCAATAAAGACATACTGGCTAATATTAAGGCTTTCAGCCAGCAATTTCTGGTATTTGGCAGGGGGCTGGCTGATTGGCGTAAAGATGTCAGGCGAGAATTGCACCAACTGCTTGAGCTGCCCGATACTAATATTATTATTGCCCTGGGCCATCAGCCGACCTTTCATCATTGTGGTATTCTGGCTAAATATTTCCTGGCTGATAAGCTCGCAAGAGACCATCAGGCAATAGTATGTAACTTTATTGTGGATTCAGACAATACCGAGCCGCATCTGGCTTTGCCGGGCAAGGGTGAAAATGGTTTTGTTATTCATACTCTCCCGCTTTCGGTTGATCGTGGTGATCTGCCTTGTGAATATCAGGTTAGCCCTTCGAGCTGGGAACTTAAGCGACTCCGTCAGATATTTAATTCTGAGGTTATTGTCCCTTCCTGTCACGATGCTGCTCAGGAGCTGATTGAACAGATAGATAAGCGAGCCCGTAAATTCAAAACTATGCCAGCTTTGGTTTCTGATATAAATCTGGAATATGCCCGTCGGCTGGACCTTAACCGATATGACATGCCGGTCTCACGATTGTGTGATACTGCCGGTTTTATGGACTATGTCTTTAATATGCTCAGCGATTGTGAAAGGCTCTGGCAAACTTATAATGATGCTATTGCTGAATTTATGCAGGCTAATGGTGTTGATAAGTCACCAGTTGGTCCTTTGTCTCAGTCGAAAGGCTATTATGAGATGCCGTTCTGGCTCAATATGCACGGGGCAAAGCGTCAGCCATTATATTTCAGCCCGTCAGAAGGTATGATCGCCTGTGGCGAGAAAGAGAAAACGCTGGGCATAAAGTTGCCCAATTCTGCCCAGGAGCTTCTTGACCAACTGCGTGAGACATCATTGCGTATAAGGCCGCGTGCCATTACTTTCACAGCCTTTTGTCGTTTGTTTTTTGCTGATTATTTCATTCATGGTATTGGTGGTGCCTATTACGATCAGGTAACCGATAAATTCATTGCCAGATATTTTGGTTTTGAACCGCCGGCCTTTGCCTGTGCCAGTGCTACTGTCTGGGCTGATCTGGGGTTTGAGGCTGATCTGGGTTTGGCTGAGCTTAAGGTTAATAAATCGCAGCAAAAGCTCAGAGACTTTCATAAAAACCCGCAGCGTTATGTCAGTTTCCGGGATAATACAGTCGAGGTCGATGCCTTACTCCGTCAGAAAATGATATTGATAGAAAAGAGCAATGCTTTCCGTGATTGCGATGGCCCTCATCATGAAAGGCAAGTGGTCTTTGATGAGATCCGCCATATAAATCAGGTAATATGTAATGCCATGCCGGATATATGCAGTCAGATAGAACAGGAACTGGCACAAGCTCGCAAAGAATTAGCCTCACAGCAGGTAGCAGCATATCGGGAATTATTTTTTGGTCTGTTCTCTCCTGAGAGACTCAAAACAGTTTTCGGCCAATTCACCTGATGGCGGATAATGCAGGTGAACTTGTTATCAGGCCATTTATAACTCATGTGCTTTTTAGTCTGTTCCTTTTAATCTGGCTGTTAATATGCCTTTAATGCCTGCCATTTTTCTTTACACTCAGAATTCCTGTGCTGTCATGCAGTGGAATACTTATATCCATTATGCCATTATCTATTATTCTGGGTTCTATTTCAGTTCCATTCCAGTGTACGACATAGTTATATGCCGGGTTCAGGCATAATACCATACTGCAATGGTCAGTATTACCGTCTTGTCCATAGAGCTTTATCTCTGCTTCCAGAGAGCTGTTGTCCTGAGCAAAATCTTTCCTGATGAGCCACGCATTGAATCCGGTTGTCAGTGTACCTGGCCTGAAGTACGCTGCATACCATTTTAGTACAGGGCTGGACAATGCCCCAAACTGATGCCAGCCGGCACCTCGCCCGGTTTCGATAATAAAATGTTCGTTGCAATTATAGGTGGCATCAACCTCCTTTTGCCACAGGTCCAGAGCCCGTCTGGCAACCTCCCAGGCAAATTCACCTTCGCCCAGATCGAGCAATGCTTTCCAGAAGAACCACTGATGCGGCATCCAGACAGTGCCGTTCCAATAGCCATCATTACGATAATATGGGGCAGACTGATCAACGGCACTCAGGCCGACACTGCTCCAGATATTACTGGGTGACTTGAGCTTTTCAAGCATAGCTTTGTTTTGTTCTTTTGTACCTGCACCGGCGACCAGAGGGTAAATGCCATCGAGACCCATATTATAATTAATGCCGTTGTCATCTCTTAATATGCCCACAGGTTCTTTCTTGTCGTTATGTACAACATAGCCAAAATAACCTGAATCCTGATCCCAGGAAAATTTTTGCAGGCTTTGGGTCAGTCTGGTTATATCCTGCTGATATATGCTAATGTCCTGAGTTTCACCCAGTGCCTCCGCTGCCATGCTCATTATCCGGGCAATAGCAATTGCATGGGCAGAATTAACAACAGGTGATACCTTGCCCCCCAGTCTTTTGTTGTGGGTGTGTTTCTGGGCCGGGTAATCGTCCCAGCCGCCAGAGTTATAAAAGTAATCAAAACTGCTCAATAATCCGGAATTGAACTTGTCCATTGTTGAACTGCCCAGTCGGCCAATGAAAAATTCGTAATATTGCCTTAATCTGGGATAATAAAATGCCAGATATTCCTGCGATTGCGTCCGATTCCATATCTCCAGAAACAGATAATGCTGCACCGGCACCATACTGCCATGATGTATGAATGCTGATTGTGAGCCGGGCCTGGTGACATAAGCGTTAAGGCATTCCAATGCCTGACGAATATCCAGCTCGGCTATTCCCAGCCCGATAAAGCCAGAGTCCCAGGTATAGAGGCAATCCCACCAGCGACCGGGAGCATAATGTTTGATATAGCTTTTCTGGGTATATACAGGATAAACCACATTGGTTAATATTGTTGCCGCCATTCGCTCTTGACTAAATAGCAGTTTATCGCCGGCAGGCACAGGCTTCATCTCCGGCAGTTTATTTCGATTGCTATCATAGATCGACTGACATGTCTGTTCGGTCATATCGGCATCAGTTATTCTCTGTTGAACTTCTGGCAGTGTGCCAGTGACAACCCGGGCATAGACTACTTTTTTGCTCTGGGGCTCAACTGTAAGCGGGCGAAGATAGATATTAGTGAAATGCCCCAGACCCTCGCTGTCAAATCTGTTATTTACATGGTTATGTACTTTGGCCGGGAAGATAAGATCGAGATCTTTACCGAAAAACTGTCTGATCTGATATTGTT
>JAFGDI010000183.1 GCA_016932145.1 Sedimentisphaerales bacterium | reverse complement strand
TAAGGTGAGATCCTGATGATAAAATTTATAAAAGATTCCTGGCTGGTAGTTACCGCTGCTCTGGTTTTTGGCCTGCTGGTCGCCGGAGTGAATGGGGCACTGAGAGACAGGATAGATGCTAATAAAGTAGTAAAAAGAGATAATAGCATGAAACGCCTGCTGGGTGATGACTGTAAGTTCGAGCCGGTAGTATATGAAAAGGCTGCTAATGCCAAAGAGCAGGATAAAGTGTACTTCAAGGCGGTTAAACCTGATGGCGAGCTGGCCGGATACTGTTTTCTGGCCAGCGGCGGCGGCTTTGCCGATCGTATTGATCTGCTTATTGCTGTTGATGGTGATTTCAGTCAGACAAAGGGTTATGCGGTTATGTACTCGCAGGAAACCCCCGGTTTCGGCGATAAGATAATACCAACCGGCCCGGGTTCGTTCAGCGATGAATTTGTCGGTAATGTCTGCCCGGCCCCCGGCAGTAAGCTCAAGGTAGTTAAAACCGGCAATAAAACTGACCGGTCAGATAAGGAAGTTGTCGCTATTACCGGTGCTACTATAACCTCTGAGGCCGTTACCAGAATAGTTAATAAATCAGTTCTGGATATGAAGAATATCGTAACCGTTCACACGGTTACAGAAAGAAGTAATAAGTAACAAGAAACAAGAAATAAGAAATAAGCTCTCGTTTCTCGCTCCGCTCGAAGCTGTCTGATTTTATGGCGAGCCATTGCGGAAATATTGGAATCTGAGCTGAGCTGATAGGTTGCAAAGCCTTTAAAACAAGGTCCCGATTGTTGAGGTAATCCGAAATCCCGATAAACATCGGGGTACATCGGGACACCTGAGCTTGTTTCTTATTACTTGTTTCTTGTTACTAAACAAGTTAGTTCTCAGTTAACTCTGCAATCTATGTAATCACTGTGAACGGTTACAAATTACAAATCGGGTCACTGGCGAGATAGTCGCCGGTCATTGCGTAAGCCCGGGCACGACAGCCTCCGCAACCAGCCACATGTTGGCATTGACCGCACTTACCTTTATATTGATCTATGGCACGAATACTGGTGAACAAAGGAGAGTTAACCCAGATATCCTCGAAATCGAAGTTATTATCTAAGAGATTACCCGCCGGGATATCTAAAAAACCGCAGGTCTGTACATCTCCACGATAATTAATGAATGCATACTCTCTGGCAGCGCGACAACCGGCACTAAGTCGCTTATGCAGCGAACGACGGCCATCATTATTATGCATAAAACGATAAAACTGCGGTCCGCAATTAACCCGCACTGCAATTTCACCTTCGCTTTTGAGCCTGGCCAGATCAGCCAGTAGCATTTCATAGTCGTCAGAACTGATCAGTTCATCAGCAATAACCGTGCCCCTGCCTGTCGGTACCAAAATGAAGGGATTAAAACAAAATGCTCCCTGCTCCTTTGCCAGTTGAGCAATAAGCTGTACCTGTCCAATATTACGAGCTGTAACTGTGGTATTAACCTGAAACTTTATACCATATTCTCGACACTTTTGCATAGCGGCAAGAGCAATATCGTAAGCACCGGGTACTTTCCGGAAAGAATCATGAGACCTGGCGTCATAGCCATCAAGGGAAAACGAAACCGTCAGAATATCCAGTTCTCTCAGCCGACGGGCACTTATATCATCCAACATATAGCCGCTGGTAGCCAGTGCCAGCCTATGCCCCAGCGAATTGCCAAATTCAATAAGGTCAAAAAGATCAGCTCTTTCCATCGGCTCTCCACCGGTGAAAATAACAATGCATTTATTATAATCAGCCAAACAACGCAATATGTATCGACACTGCCCGCTAGTCAGATATTCACGCTCTTTTTTAAACGAAGCCGCCGCCCGACAATGAACACAATTAAGACGACATTGACGGGTAACTTCAAAAGCAACTATACGAGGTTTGGAAAATGTTCTTGTTTGCATAATATAAGAAAAGTAAGCGTTCACCAAGACGGAGAACGCTTACACTATTACTAAATATCTCAGGCACAAATGCCAGAACGGAACCGTTAATCACTGCCTTTTTCTTCTGAGCAATAATGATCCGGCAGCAAACAGTGCTAACGAAGCTGGCTCAGGCACAACAGCCCAGCTCAGACTAACATCATCAAGACTGCTAACCTCAAAGGCCATGGTATTATTAAAATCGGCGGTAAGCAGACAATCATCAGCGGCATAAGCATAAATATCAACATAAGCCTCAAAATCAAGAGTATGGCCTACGATCGCCTCTATATCAATTATTACTATGTCTGTATCAAACCCCAGACTGTCAGAATAACGCATAGAATCTTCCGAACCTGTCTTCTCATCGAAATAGTCAAAGTTCTCTCCTTCTGAGATATTACTTTCTATCTGCCATGAACTTTCCTTATAGGATGAGTAGTTATATCCCCAGACAGGGGCATAAACATCATAAGATTCCAATTCACAGGAAGCGCCAAAAGTTGCCTGAGACGGAGTAATATAGCCTTCTCCTGTATCTATAGTTATCGCCTGATCGTACACTGTCAGACCAGCATTTAACTCTACATTAGCATAGCCTTTATCCGGATGCGCCACCGCCTCGGTATGCAGATTACCATCTAATCTTACTTTTAACTGTAAGACTGTAGTATCACCAATCGACAAACCTGAATTACCCGGCATAACAGTCAGCCGGTTACTGGCATCTACACCTATGAATAGATCAGAATCATATTGATTATTCGCTGTTGACACTATCTGCACACCTGCACCCAAATTCAGATTAGAAGCACTGGCATGACCGGCAACATAAACCCGCGACTGACCATCTTCAATTGTTGCTCCAGACCAGGGACCGCCAGAGGAAACATAATTCACTGAATCCGGGTCAGAATCATCGAGCTCAATTGAGACCATACCATCAGAGCCGGTATAGTTATAATGACCAAAGTAACTGGCACTACCTGCAGCGTTGGAGGGTAAAAACAAAAAACCAAGCTGAAACACGAAAGTTAAACCAAGAACTGTTAAACCACTTACTTTATGCATTTTTTCCACTTTTTACACTCCTGACTTAAGACTTCTACCTTATTTCTACTTTCAAAACGATTTTCCACCTGAAAATCGCTCTCAAGATGTACATGCTAGCAAAAAGCACATAATTGTGTCAAGACAATCATTTGCCAACATCTGAAACTACTGAAATCAGAAAAACAACCACGCACAACTTAAGTAACTACCTGACAACATGTTATAAGCATAGCAACCAAAAATACTATAGTTAGTTTAATTTTACAGTTTAATAATAAATGTTTTTTAAACTTTACTCATTAGTAATGACGATATTATCGGACGAGCGTCTGTGTTGGCGTTTGTAGCATAAATATTTTTTTGCCGAAAGCATGATCGCTGATGACCGTACTATCATACATATTTCTGGCCCAGAGCTATAACCCGGTAAAAAGTATGGGCGACTCATTCCGGAAATCCGCCGAATTTGATTCCGGACCGTTTTTCAAGGGCATACTCCTGGTAATCGCTATCATTCTGTTATGCGTGTTGATAAGCAAGATACATTTCAGGAATAAAAAAGAGAAACTAACCCAGGAATACAAGCTATTTGAAGATATACTGGGCGAGCTCCAGCTTGAAAGCAAAGAAAAGGAACTGCTCAGAGAAATGGCTAAACAGGCCCGGCTCAAGCACCCGGCTATGTGTCTGGTGACCCCATCGTTAATGGAAAAGTCAAAAGAACTATGGCTCAAAGAAAAAGGCGATAAGCTCACCAAATCGGGTAAAATACAGATACTCAATGAAATAACCCATAAATTACATGGCTATAGCGTATCATGACCGAGTCAGAGCCGCTAAACATACTGGTATTAGAGGCTTATGACGATGGCAGCCATAAGAGCTTTCTTAACGGTCTGTTAAAACATAGTTGTCATAATTTTGTGCGTATCTCTCTGCCAGGCAGAAAATGGAAATGGCGTATGCGGGGTTCTGCTCTCTACTTCGCTCGGGAGGTGTTTAATGTCTGGCCTGAAAATGCCAGTTTCTCACCAGCACAAACCCGGCTGATCTTTACTTCTGATATGACAAATGTCGCCGACCTTAAGGCTCTTTTACCTGAAATATTGCAGGGCATACCAATCGTATGTTATTTCCATGAAAACCAGCTCACCTACCCGCTGAGTGAACATGACCAGCTCGACTATGAATATGGCTTTACCAATATAAGCTCAGCCCTGTCCGCTGACGAGCTGTGGTTCAACTCAAGGTATAATCGGGACGAATTTGTTGCAGCAACAGACAAATTACTCAAAAAGATGCCCGATTTTGTACCCGAGCGAATTGCCGCAGATATACAAGCCAAAGGCATTATCATGCCCCTGGGAATGAACCCGGAACTGTTTACACTGCCGCGAAAATTAAGCACGCCCCCGACAATACTCTGGAATCACCGGTGGGAATACGACAAGAACCCCGGGGCTTTTTTCCGGGCTATTTATGAACTGGAGCAGACAGGGCATGACTTTAAGCTGATAATCGCAGGTGAGTCATTCCGTGTTATACCGGCAGAATTTGAAGATGCCCGCAAAAAACTTTCTCATCGTATTATTCACTATGGCTACGCCCAGAGCCAAGAGCAATATTTCGACCTGATAAGCCAGAGCGACATAGTAGTATCAACAGCCATACATGAATTTTTTGGCATCTCAGTTATGGAGGCGGTATCTGCCGGTTGCGTGCCCTTATTACCGGCCCGTCTGAATTACCCTCATCTGCTGCCAGAACAATACCATGACGACCTGCTCTATAAAACCGATACTGAACTGACCGGCAAACTGATAACCCTGCTCAAAAGAAAAGATCGCGAAACAAACTTTAGCGGTCTGCGTGAACATGCCGCAAGTTACAACTGGACGGCACTGGCCAGGACCTATGATGACCACTTTACCAGAGCCGTAACACAATCTTAGAGCCATCTCCTCAGTAGTAAATTGGTTACCCACCAACCAGTTACCCTGCTGGGGGGTTATCCGCCGGCGAGCTTGACCCTATAGCCGAGTTTTTCCAGCTCTGTTTGCAACTTTTGGCGATTATCTCCCTGTATCTCGATAACTCCATCTTTTACTGTTCCACCCGTACCACATTTAGCTTTGAGCTTACC
>JAFGDI010000182.1 GCA_016932145.1 Sedimentisphaerales bacterium | reverse complement strand
TTACCAGATGGCGGTTAACCTTTACCACCTTACTTATCATTTCAATCTCATCCTGAGTCACTTCGTGCAGATCAGTTACCTGAGACTCGCGGGTAATAGCAGCACCAGCAGGAACAAGAGTGCGGGCGGGAAGCTCTACATTCTGAATAACAACCCCGGCGTTAACAAATACACTCTCGCCCAGATGTGCCATATAAACAATAGACTTAAAACCTATAAAGCAATTATCGTCTATCGTACAGGGGCCATGTATCAGACAATTGTGGGTCAGGCAGCAACCGCGGCCCACCTTTACCCCCTGGCCAGCATGAGTATGGATCACCACACCATCTTGAATATTGGAATTGGCACCTATTACCACAGGCACAACATTACCTTCCTCATCAGGTTCATCTGCCCGAATTACCGTATTGGCACCAACATAAACATTTGGTCCGATCTCAATATGACCGACCAGCTTCGCCGTCGGGTCAACAAAAGCAGTCGGGTGAACACTAGGCATATCACCTGAGGTATTAGGGTGAAATTTCGGATTACAATCACAAGGCATAATATCTCCCTCATTCATTATATATCATCTTACTGACTACCAAAATCAAAGACAGTCATTTATCATTGTCTGCTATCTCTGAAGATAAACTCTTGATCACCTTTTGCGTTTCCCAGCTCTGACCTGTCAGAGATTCGGTATAAACACATTTCAAGGTCAGCCGTTCACCTGCCGGTTCGATACCTTTCATGGGCAACTCTATACGATAGTGACCTGCCAGAAAACCACCGTCCCATCTACCCTCAAATTGCTCCGGGGCCAACTGCCAGTAACCTATGCGATTATCACCTTTGAGATTAAGGTCCCAAAGCTCAACAGCTACACTCCCGGCAACTTTTACCAGATCGCCGGCATTATCATACAACTGCAAATATACTATCAGACGCTCTGCACGCAGATCGTTATTATCATCTGCCAGACGACAATAACGCCCCAGAGCAATCTGATCAACTTTAGTTATCTGACTTGAAACCCCGTCAGGCAAAGCCTGAAGATTGGCGATCTGACGATCTTTCTGCTCTATAGTAGCCTGAGCCTGGGCAAGCTGCTCTTTCAAACAGGCATTCTCCGCCTGATAATCTATCTGATCAACAGATACATGACCGCAGCCCGCTGTCAGCAGCAAAAAACTCAGTATTATTCGATTTGACTTCATAATATGCCCCAGTCTGGTACGACTGTATAGTGCAAAAAAAAGGGCAAAACACAGTTCGCCCTTTTATCTTAGCTTTTTATCTCTCTCTGGTCAACTGCTCTTTTCCGGCAGTTTTTCCAGAACCTTATCAGCACAGCCATATTCTACTGCTTCAGGAGCAGAAAGCCAATTATTTCTGTCGCAATCGACAAGAACCTGTTCATAGTTCTTGCCCGTATGCTCTGCTATTATATGATATAAACGGTCACGCACACGAAGCATTTCTTCCGCTTCGATCTGCAAGTCTGTTGCCGGGCCTGTTATCTGACCACGAACCAGTGGCTGATGCAGCATAACCGTAGCATTGGGCAACACATGGCGCTTACCCTTCTGACCACTCAAAAACAGCACCGCTCCCATACTCGCTGCCATACCGATACAATAGGTCGATACCTCGCAACGCAAAAACTTCATCGTGTCATAGATCGCCAGACCGGCAGACACCGAACCACCTGGCGAATTAATGTAAAAATGAATATCTGCCTTAGAATCCTCATTACTCAGGAATAATAACTGGGCAATGATCAGATTGGCACTATCATCCGTAACTGGGCCGCCCAAAAATATCACACGGTCCTTTAATAAACGAGAATATATATCGTAGGCTCTCTCACCGCGACCGGTGGTTTCTATTACCATAGGTATCAACATCGACATTTTCGTCTCCTAATTATCTTTATAAATTATCTGACCTTTGCACACCTGGCACAATTGTCCGATGAGATTGTCATTTCTGGGTCTTATCTTCTACCAGAACTTCGTCAACAACACCATAATCCTTTGCCTCTTGGGCACTTAGATAATGATCGCGTTCAAGCTCCTTCTCAATTCTCTCTGGTGACTGACCGGTATGCTTTACCAGAACCTCGTTGAGCATCTTCTTGGTCTTGATTATCTCTGAAGCCTGGATCTCCATATCACTGGCCTGCCCACCTATACCACCCCAGGGCTGATGCAACATAACCTTGGAATGCGGCAATGCAAAACGCTTGCCCTTAGTCCCGGCGGCTAATATGATCGCACCACCACTGGCGGCATGACCTATACAATAAGTGCAGACATCTGACTTGATAAACTGCATCGTATCATAAATTGCCATGGTATCATCTACACTGCCGCCCGGGCAATTAATATACAGATGTATATCACTGCCTCTCTTGAGATTATCAAGATACAACAATGACTTGATTATCGCAGTTGCCACTGTTCCCAGGCTGGTAACATAAGATGGGTCAAGAGGCATATCCAGAAAGATACACCGGTTCTCAAGCAACATCTCATTCAAACCCATTTCACGAGTCCGCTGATATGATGAGCCGGACACCTGAGGTCTGAGTATTTCACTATAAATCTGCTGTGGATTTTTGAATTGCATTATCTGCCCTTAATTACTCTAGTTAACTTGTTGCGTGTTAATAGTTTACCGTTTCGTAAACACTATAAAAACAAAATGGTATCACCAGTTCTGACCGGCAATACCATTTTATTATATCTTCAGGCAAGCCAGTCCGCCTGATATTTATCGGCTTTTTTGGACTTGCTTATGAGCTTTTTATTAGTTATTCTCAGTTTCTGAGGCTTTTTTACGAACTGGTTTCTTTGCTGCTTTCTTTTCGTCTTTCTTATCAGCAGCTTCTGGCTCTTTATCTACCACATTGGCTGTTTCCAGTATCTTGGCAATAGCCTTTTCCTCAGCTATACTGTCGCGAATGCCGGCAATACGATTCTGGGCGGCCAGTTCATCACGCATCTTTTCCGGACGACGGCCATATTTATAGGCCAGCTGAGCGATAAACGCGTTTACCTCAGACTCAGTTGCAGTAATCTCAAGTTTCTCGCAGATACGCTCCATAATGAATGACATCTTCATCTGCTTGGCAGCACTCTCACCAGCACTGGCTCTGATCTCTTCGATCTTCTGCTCCAGCTCGGTGTATGGTACGCCCTTATTGAGCAATTCCTGGATCTTACGACTTACCAGACGGTCTGCATAACGGGCTGTTATACCTACTGGCAGGTCAAAATTGGTGCTGCTCTCCAGATAATCATATATCTGCTCAGCCATCAGACGACGAGACTCAGAGTCAAGACGACTTTCCATATCTTCTGCTATTACCTGACGAAGCTCTGCCTCATCGGCAACACCCAGAGACTTAATGAACTCTTCGGTCAGTTCAGCAGGCTTGAGACGCTTAATATTGGTAACTGTAATTACCATATCAGCCTTCTTACCAGCCCATTCAGCGATCTTGAAATCCTCGGATACAGTTACTGAGTGCTTCTTGACATCGCCTTTCTTTACACCTTCCAGAACAGAAGCCATATCTTCAACCCTGATACCCTTTACAGTACAGGGGCTGACCCATAAAGGCCACTCTTTGAGATCCATTGGCTCTGCTACGCCATCAATGGTCAGAACAATGTCTGTCATTACATGGTCTTCAGCTTCGGCAACTTCAATTTCTTCCATTGAGCCCGAACGCTTGCACAGCATTTCTACGGCACTGTCAATATTTTCATCGGTAACTTCTGCTACCTGCTTTTCAACCTTGATACCTTCCAGGTTCGGCAGCTCAAACACCGGCTTAACTTCAACTTCATATTCAAAAGTGAAATCGCCAGTTTCTGGCAGAACAATATCATCCGGAGTCAAATCTGGTTCGCCCAGAATATCAAAATCTTCGCCTTCTTCTACCTGCTCAAAAGCACGGGCCAGCAGACGGAACTTCGCCTGATTAACCACATCTTTAGAGAAGATCTTTTCAACCAGTCTTTTTGGTGCTCTGCCCTTACGGAAGCCAGGAAGCTGAGCATTCATACGAATATCGCCAAACTGTCTTTCCAGCTCAGCATCAACCTCAGAACGAGGAACTACTACTGATATTTTCTTCTTCCATACACCGCTGTCTGTAATATCGACGGTGCAATTGAATTTTGGTGCATCTGTGTTTGCGTCTGCCATAATTGATCTCCAGCAAAAGATTGATAGTAATATGCTTTAACAGCAATAAAAAAAGGCTGACAATAAAAACTTCATATACGCCCGTCGGCGGAGAAGGTTTTATTAACAGCCCTCAGTCGCGACTGGACCAACGCCAGGCAGCAATCTGCCCGATACCTCTTTGTCGCATATCTGGTAAGACCAGATACTATTTAGTATTCAATTGTAAGCCTTTGGTTTGAAACCCAAAGAAAAAAGCGGGTGATGAGATTCGAACCCACGACATTCACGTTGGCAACGTGACGCTCTACCACTGAGCTACACCCGCAATTATTTCTAATTCGTATTAACTTGTGAGACGAGAAATATAGCAGATATTTGCCGGGCTTGCAAACCTTAAATTGAAAAAATTTCAAAAAAAATTAACCGACCAACCATCTACATCAATATAAATACATACAATCAAGACATTTATATCGAATAAGACCATCACCGCAACTTACTTGAAAATCAGCGAGAGCCTTTCATAAGTGCCGTAACGGTGCGCAAAATGATCTGTAAGTCCATAAGTATCGACCAGTTTTTAATATAGAACAGGTCGTATTTGAGCTTCTCTCTGGCATCGGCGATATCAGAACAATAGCGATAGCGGATCTGCGCCATGCCGGTTATCCCGGGTTTGGCCCAGCAGCGGAAGGAAAAATAAGGCACATCTTTTTCTATAACAGAAACCAGCTCTGGTATCTCAGGTCTGGGGCCTACAACTGACATATCACCTTTAAGTACATTCCAGAACTGCGGCAGCTCATCGAGTCGGGTACGACGCAGGAAACGACCAACTTTTGTTATCCGTATATCGCGATTTTTAGTCCAGCCAGCTCTGACCTCAGTGCCAAAAGTCATTGTGCGGAACTTATACATTTTAAAAGGCACACCAAACTGCCCCATTCTCACCTGGGTGAAAAATACCTTCTTTTCACCGCCCAGTCTGATCGCCAGCCAGATAAGGCCAAGAATTGGCAGGCCCAGCGTCAAAACACAAGCAGAAAGGATAATATCAACAGTCCGTTTGGCAATGTCCTGAAACTTGCCATTAATAGTGATATGAGAGCGGAAAAACCAGTTTTCATTTATCTGCTCTACCGGAACCTGCTCAAAGGCATCTTCCATGAAAGTGCATTCATCTACAATGGTGCACCCGGCCTGTGCTGCCTTGTAACAATAGCCCAGCACATCGCCATACTCGGCAGCGTTTTTGGACAGGACTATATGGTCAACATCAAGGGAGCGATAAAAAGACCACATCGAATCAAGGTCTTGCTTACCAAAGCCGGCAGGTAACTGACCATCCCAATAACCAGCGAGACGATAATGACGACCATGCTTAGCCAAAAAATCACTGAACTGCTCAGCACTATCATAAGAACCCACCCACAGTATTCGGACGCTTATGTTACTGGCGGCGAAAGCCATCAGCAACTTTGGTGTCGCCAGCCCGGCAAATAAAATCAGCCAATAAAAAACCAGGATCCAGCGGCCAATATGCTCAAATAACACCAGATTCACAAATAAGGCGAACAACAATGTCGAGGACAACGACGAAACCAGCAAATTAGAAACAAGATTGAACTTATTTGCCAGATTACGCCTTTCATGGAGCCCGGTAACATTAGAAGCAAGGGCACTGGCCAACACTACGGCCAGATACATAACCGGATTAGTGTGCAAAACCGCACTATGGGGGGTAAGAACATAAGCCAGAGACAAGGCAGTAATTGCCACAACTGTCTCATATACCTGCCAGCTCAAAGGCGAAATAGTAAGGGAGTTTTTGACAAAGTTCCTCAGAATTGACTTGTAATTCCATCGGTTTGGGACAGAATTACCAATCTCCACCCAGCGAACAAGCGGTATTACGCTACCCGGCACTTCTCTGCAGAAGTCCCGAGCACAAGGGGACGATATTTTGTCAAGAATCGCGGCCTGCACCATGATATTTGCAACCTTTTACAACTTCTTTTTTTTACTTTTTTCTCTCGCCTGATTTGCAGCTTATGAATTCAGTTATCG
>JAFGDI010000181.1 GCA_016932145.1 Sedimentisphaerales bacterium | reverse complement strand
GCTTTAAACCAGTCATCGGCCTCAAGGCCGATACGAGAGCTTGTTACTTATTTCTTGTTACTTGTTACTGTAACCGTGAACGGTTACTGGAATTTGTATTATTTAGCATTCCCCCCACCCGGCAATGGCAGATGGAGACCTTATTGCGAAAAAAGCAGTAAACGGTGACAATATATCTTGGTTCTTCTGTAAACTGTTTACGATTTTTTTTACTTTTACTGGATTATTTAGCTCTATGCTCCATATAATAACTTGTATCTTATATGGATAAAACAACAAAATATTTTCCTGAATGGAGTTAGATAATTAATGATTAAATGTTCGAATAATGGTTTTCCACGCATTGGAGCCGATCGAGAGCTTAAAAAGGCGGTTGAGGCATATTGGAAAGGGCTATCGACAGAGGGTCAGCTTCAGGATATAGCCGCTGACCTGCGCAGGCGACACTGGCAGGTACAGAAAGATGCCGGGCTGGATATTATACCGTCTAATGATTTTAGTTTTTATGACCAGATGCTCGACACCTCGGCTATGCTCGGTGCTGTGCCGGCCCGATATGGCTTTACCGGCGGTAAGGTTAATCTGACCACTTATTTTACCATGGCCCGCGGAAATGACCGCAAAGTGGCGATGGAGATGACCAAATGGTTCGATACCAATTACCATTATATCGTTCCGGAATTTAATGTCGGTCAGATATTCTCATTGAGCACCAGCAAAGTGATCGATCAGTTCAATGAGGCCAGAGAACTGGGCATTATCACCCGCCCGGTGTTGATCGGCCCGGTGACATATCTGGCTCTGGGCAAAGCCCGGCCTGACTGCTTTGACCCGCTGGACCTGATCGATAATGCAGTAGAGGTTTATAAAGAGGTGCTTGCCAAGCTCAAGGCAGCCGGAGCTGACTCGGTGCAGATCGATGAGCCAATACTCACTATCGATACCGATGCCCGACATATAGCTGCTTTTGACAAGGCATACCGTGAGATACTCGGCACTATCAATCGTCCGGCGATCCATCTGGCAACCTATTTCGGTGATATAAGCGAGCATTTGCCCATGCTGGCAAAATTTAACTTTGATTTCATTCATCTCGATCTGGATCGGGCGCCAGAGCAGCTTAATGCAGCACTGAAGACATTGCCAGCTAAAACCGGTCTGTCGCTGGGCGTTATCAGTGGCCGGAATATCTGGAAGGCTAACCTCGCGGCCCTCTACCAGAAGCTAAAGCCGATATTGGCTGACCGAGGCAGCAGAAATATTATCATCGCGCCGTCATGCTCATTGCAGCATAGCCCGGTCGATCTGGGCAGGGAATCGGCTCTGGCACCGGAAATAAAGGAAAAACTCGCTTTCGCCGTACAGAAGCTAAGTGAAGTTAAGCTGCTCACCGCCGCCCTGAACGGAGAGAAGTCGGCTCTGGAGCAAATAGAAAAGTATTCAGCGGTATTCAATGCCAAAAATGCGGCCCGCTTTACCGACCCGGCAGTAACAGCCAGGATCGCAGCGATCAGCCCGGCTATGGCCAATCGCCAGAGTGCATATCCGCAACGCAGACTGACTCAGGAAAAAACTCTGGGCCTGCCACTGCTGCCCACTACCACGATCGGCTCATTCCCGCAAACACCGGAGATACGCAAGGCTCGGGCCGATTTCAAGGCTGGCAGTATCGATATGGCCGCATATGAGCAGAGTATGAGAGATGAGGTTGCCCGGGTAGTGAAATTCCAGGAGGAGATCGGGCTGGATGTGCTGGTACACGGTGAACCGGAACGAAATGACATGGTAGAATATTTCGGCCAGCAGCTTAACGGCTTTGCCTTCACGCAGTTTGGCTGGGTGCAGAGCTATGGCTCTCGCTGTGTTAAGCCCCCGCTAATCTATGGCGATGTCTCACGCAGTGCCCCGATGACCGTTCACTGGGCAAAATATGCTCAGTCGCTCAGTAAGAAATATGTAAAAGGCATGCTCACCGGCCCGGTAACGATATTGAAATGGTCGTTCGTACGAGAAGATCAGCCGCTGAGCGTTACGGCTAACCAGATCGCACTGGCTATTCGTGATGAAGTAGCCGACCTGGAAGATGCCGGGATCAATATTATCCAGATCGATGAACCGGCGTTCCGTGAAGGTATGCCGCTCAAGACCTCGCAATGGAAGGAATATTTCGACTGGGCGGTAAACGCCTTTAAGCTGGCAACATGCAGCGTGAGTGATTCAACCCAGATCCATACGCATATGTGCTATTCCGATTTTAATGCGATCATCGATGCCATCGCCGCTTTGGATGCCGATGTGATATCAATCGAGGCCTCTCGTTCCGACATCAAGCTGCTGGATGTGTTCAATGATTTTGACTATCCCAACGAGATCGGCCCGGGTGTGTATGATATTCACAGCCCACGCATACCAGAAGTTGAAGAAATGGTCGAACTGCTGGAGAAAATGCTCAAGGTTATCCCGGCTAAACAGCTCTGGGTTAACCCCGACTGCGGCCTGAAGACCAGAGCCTGGCCCGAAACCAAAGCAGCTCTGATCAATATGGTCAAGGCTGCCGAAACTATTCGCAAACGGGCAAAATAAACCACAACCAGGGTTAAATCCTTTCAATAAGACCAGAGTGAGTCGGTAGAGTAGAGAATGCCAGTTGGCGGTTGCCGGGTCTGGCACTCCCCCTCATCAAACCGGACTTGCAGATTTCCCGCATCCGGCTTTCCTGCAAGATTCTTCATATCCAGAGCAAGCCATTTGTTATACTTCCGCTGCCAACACATCCAGTGTTTAATGCGGTCACAGAGTGTCAGAACGAACTATTGGTATTGCTATGGCATCTGATATAGTTTCAGTATTGGTTGTTGCATTGTTTTCCTTAGCGGACACTGTTAGTGTCAAGCGGATACACACTTCACCTCTACCGTCACAAACTTACAGTCACCCCTCTTGGCTCGGCAGGCATTACCCTGCTTCCTCACTACTTCTATGAAGGTGTCCGACTCCCGGCTACAACCGCTTGTAACCGGGTCTCTCAGGTTCGTCTTGCCGGGCTTCACCTTGGGGATTACTCCTTTGGGTGCCGACGCGACTACTTGTTGTACATACAATTGACAAGCTAACTTCCTTTCAAGTTAGTAGAAAAGCCAGGCTTAGCCTGACGCACCAAGGCTCGCCTGGTCTTTTTTTTTACCCTGGGAACGCCGAGCCCCAGCTCGGCCATAATCAGGCAGGAATGGCAAATTGCCCAACACTCAGCTAGAGAAACATGCTGTGATTTTAACTCTCTTGAACTCAAGTGACTTTCCTGACTCTTAATGAATTTCGTTTGCCGAGCTGGGGCTCGGCGTTCCCAGAGAAAAAAAATCCAAAATAATCATTTTCCCGTTTGACAACGCCGAATTCCTGTGTAATAATTGTAATAGTTCAAGTAGTACGCCTTTGACCTTCATATAAAGGTGTACCAGGTTCTAAACGAGACTGAAAAAATGCATATAAAGATCGATAATTTATCAGACCGGCCTGTTTATCAGCAGATCATTGACCAGATCAAGCGTGATATTGCCCTGGGGCGGCTGGCGGTGGGTGATAAGATACCGCCGGTGCGGCAGCTTGCTTTGGATATTGTTATAAACCCCAATACCATTGCCAAGGCATACCGGCAATTGGAGCAGGATGGTGTGATCAATACTCGTGCCGGGTCTGGTACATTTGTGGCGGAAATTCAGAACACGCTTAATAATGAGTCGCGTAAAGTATTAGTTTGCAATCAGTTAGAGCTGGCGGTGGTAGATGCAGTGCATACCCAGGTAGCCCAAAAGGAGCTAACCAACTGGTTCAGTGAAATAGCCGGGAGATATTATGGAAGAAGTAATAAGATATAAGTTGACAAGCTCCGGTGTCGGCCTTGAGGCCGACAGTTTGGTTTAAAAGCTTCGCGATAATTATCGCAGACAAATTGGCAAGCCTTAACCATTGCGAAGCCGTTAAAATAGCAGTGAGCAAAGCGAACACCTGAGCTTATCAACTTATATCTTATATCTTATTACTATTCCTTAAATACCAAACATACAGGGAACAGAAAATAATGGAAAACATGATCGAAATTGAAAGTTTGACAAAGTATTACGATGGTCGCAAGATATTGGACGATGTTTCGTTCAATATCCCCAAAGGCTGTATCTATGGCCTACTGGGCCGCAATGGTATCGGTAAGACGACGCTTATTAGGATATTGCTGGGGCTGGAGCCGCCAACACGGGGTACGACCCGGCTATTTGGCCATGAGTCGATGAATTTGCCCGCGGCGGTGCGTGGTCGCATGGGTTATGTAGCTGAAGGTCATCATCTTATTGAGCGGTATCGGGTTGGCCGGTTGGTGGATTTATGCCGGGCTTTGGCCCTGCGGTGGGATGAAAAGCTCTTTAACGATCTGATGGCCCGGTTTCGCCTGCCTATGGATCGCAAGATCAAGCAGATGTCGATGGGTATGCGGGCACAATTATCGCTGATTTTGGCAATGTCAACAGACCCGGAACTGCTGATAATGGACGACCCAACCCTGGGCCTCGATACGACGACCCGGCGTGAATTTCTGGAAATGGCCATCGACCTCATCCAGCGCGACGGTGAGCGGACGATTTTGTTTAGCTCCCATATTCTCGGCGATGTCGAACGCATAGCCGACCGGATCGGCGTTTTCATTCATGGCCGACTGGTAGTTGACTGCGAGCTCGAAGAACTCAAAAGCCGCGTCCGCAAAATGCGGGTGATCTTCGAGGAAACACCACCGCAGCAGTTATATATCAATGGCATTATCAATCGCAAAGACAGTGACCGGGAAATGACCATAACCGTCGCCGATTGGAACGAGCAGAAGCAGGCGTATCTTGATACCTGCCGGCCAAAGGAGTGTATCGATATTCCAATGAGCCTGGAAGATATATTTGTTGAGACAACGGCGGTATGAAGAATTACCGAACCGTAGGATGGGCAAATTCTTTGCCCATCGGTATTGTCAAAATGCAACCCGATTACGGTTGGAATGAATTGATGGGCAAAACATTTGCCCATCCTACCGAAGAACGGATAATAGCTTATGTTTACTTTGATAAAACGAGAATTACAGGATAATCTGTCGCTGATCGTGGCTGGTGTTGCGATATTGTCGTTTATAATGTTTATAAACACCAATGGTTTTAGCAGCCACGCTAGCTTTACAGGAGCTGATATGATAAACTGCCTGGTATTATCCGGTTCGGTAATCCCACTACTTGCCGGGCTGTATGCCGCACTGCAACTATATCTGGATAAGTCTGGGAAAATATCGTTGTTCCAAATGTCGTTGCCAGTAACCCGCACACGGTTATTTATGGCCTTAATATCAGTTGGCATAATTACCATGACCATTGTAATAATATCGATCTGGTTCATACTGACTAAAATACTTGAATATTATAAATTCGAGCTTACTATTTCATTATTCCCAATCTTTGGTCTGATATTTCTAATGGCACTTACATCTTATGCTAGCACCATGCTCATTGCCATATCAAAAGCAAATCGCGGGCTGAAAGGCATATTCTATTTGCTCTGTTATATAAGCATATTATTCTTCGTATGTTATAACGGCATGAAATTCCAGACAGTAGCTGGCCTGACAATCTGGAGTATCAGTGCCCTGCTCTGGTCACATAATAAATTCACGATCAAGGCAATACAATAAGGGAGTTTCGCCATGATAGTTTCTGAGAGAAAATACATTATAAACTCAATTTTCAGCCTGATAGTTGTCTCGTTTGTTTATCTGTCGGTGTTAACCTTTACTCGTTATACGATAATGTCAGGTATCGACAAATTCGAATATGCCTTAACTAAGGTATCGCCCTCAGGCTTGTGCCCGGCGATTGACAAGAACGAAGAATATATTGAGAAATCAGAAATTCGCAGTTCATTATCTATTCACCCCTGGCAAGACATTGAAATCGCTAATAATATTTATGAGTTTTTTTCCAGGATCCATGACTATGACAGTTGTATTATTGAGAAAAACGGCGTAGTCAGTGTTTGGGAAAAAGGCATTGGAATAGAGGATGGCAGGAAGTATGTCAGACACCTTGGCTGGTGGGGACCTGATGGTTTTTCTGCTGATTCAGCGACTGGTCTGGGCAATTTTCCTTCAGATATTAAGGTAGTTCCTCTTCCAATCGTTCAGGCTTTTGATGAAAACACAGAGAATTTTCGTCGTGAAGCCAAATATCGTTTATTCGATAATGTTTCAAAATGTCTGTACATATTGAAACTCACTGAAAACTATATATCAAATACAATCACTGGCGAGGTTGTTGTCGGGCCAGAAAATCCAGATATAGGTCAAGTTTTACAAATCGCAGATTCCGATTTCTGTATCTATGGGGGAATTAAAGGCTTTGCTGATGGAGCCGTATTTATCCCGCCCCAAAAAAAATCTGCTGCAAATGAATTAACAGATACAACAGTCAGTGGATTAACTTATGTCATTGATAATACCGGCAATATTTATCAATTAAACGAAGAAAATCTGAAGTTCGACTACTTCAGTGGAAAACTGCCTGCTGCACCAACGAAAATGCTTCAATATATAGCAACCCCTCTAACGCAATCCCACCGTCATAATTGGCAGAATGGGTATAGTTCAACTACTGGCCAATATGCCGGGCTGGCAGTTGCATCCTGCCAGCTAAACGGTAAAGTAACACTTGAGATATTTGACACTGAGGGCAAGTCTGTTGGTAGTGATATAAAGCATGTATTCCCGGCCAAAGACACTACTCCGGATTGGTATGACAATTATATGATACCGACAGAGGCATGTTATGGGATTTCGTTCCACTTGCTGTCGTATTTAATGGCAGATGCTATCCCGGCTGATGAGATAATGGAGAATATGCTGGCCATGCCATATTCTTATGCCGCCAGAACCGTGCTGGTGGCGGATTATGGTTATGCCGGGCTGAGGATGGTACTGCTACTGTGCCTGTTAAATTATGTATTCTTTATCTACCTGCTGCGTCGCTCGTTTGTGCGGTCTGGCTTGCCGGGCGGATATTTCAAATATTGGGCCATATTGATAGTATTACTAGGCCCCATGGCATACATAGCCTATCAACTGACCCGGCCCGGCATAAAGCAAGTGACCTGCCCCAACTGCGGCCAGAACCGCAGACCCGATCAGGACAATTGTCTGAATTGTAAAGCACCCTGGCAATTACCACATCTGGAACCGGTGGGCTGGGTTATAGTAGGACAGGCATCTTGCCTGTCACCCAAATTGCCAGAGAAGCTGGCAAAACCTTTCGACTCCGTCGAAACTTGAGGGGCAAACATGATGGTAGCCCTACTTATACACAATTGAAATTCTTAATACAAATCAGTTTGCCAGCAAAGCTGGCAATTCAAGAGTCAGGCAAGATGCCTGACCTACTAT
>JAFGDI010000180.1 GCA_016932145.1 Sedimentisphaerales bacterium | reverse complement strand
GCTGCGCGTAATTCTCTTTTCGGTTTAGGTTTAGGGAGAGTAAATTCTTCCGTTTCCTTTATTGCTGCGGGCTTGGGTAAAGCGGGCATCTTTCTTTTCTTTTTAGAATCAGTCAGAGCGATAGCCTTGTACTTTTCCACAGACTTTTTAAGTTCTTCAACTTCCTGAGGTTTCAATTCACGATGTTTGCCAACACCGCAGCCTCGTAAAGTCAAAGTGCCAAAAGAAACGCGTGTGAGTTTTTTAACTTCATGTCCGAGCTTGAGCAGCATGCGTCGTATCTGGCGATTGCGTCCTTCTCTGAGTGTTATTTCAATGAGAGAATATTTTCGTTCTCTCTTAATGATCTTCACAGAGTCCATAGATGCAATACCATCACGAGAAATGAAGAAACCCCGTTTAAGTCTCTCGATATCATTACCATCGATACAGGCATCGATTTCGGCGATATAAGTTTTAGGCACACCATAGCGAGGGTGAGTGAGTTCATTTGCCAATTCACCATCATTGGTCATCAGGACCAGCCCCTGGGAATCGGCATCAAGTCTGCCAACAGAATAAACTCGTTCTTTAACGCCAGGGAGCAGGTCAATAGTTCTGCGACGATTATCTGGGTCGTAATTAGTGCAGATAACATTTTTAGGTTTATGGAGCAGATAATATACTTTTTTATCGAAGCGAATGCGTCGTTCATCGACGATAATCCGATCTTTAAACTTATCGACCATAAAGGGCAATTCAGTAACAACAACCCCGTTAACAGTTACCCGCCCTTCAGCGATAATTTCTTCACAATGGCGTCTGGAATCAATTCCAGCCTCAGCCATAACTTTCTGTAATCTTTCCATCATAATATAGATCTCCAAACCAGTAATCACTACGGTTAATAATATTGATAACCACCAACGGTTATTCGGTTATAGTTCCAACAATGCACATAAGCAGAACAGCTTCTTCTTCAACTTCTATCTTACCATGCTGAGTAGCGGGGAAAATAGCACCCGAGCCAAAAGCGAGGTTAACAAACTGCTCTGGATATGTTTTATTACTTAAACGGGAAACGCCCGATACAGTTGTAAATATTATGGGCATAGCGGTTTTAAATAAATGTTCACCTTTGCTGAGTTTAACTTCGGCGACAGTAAAATAAGGGCAATCGACCAGAGTTCGTCCTTCACCAAGCATTTCGACAACGGCTTCTAAATGGCCATGAGCGACAAAAGCCGGTGAGATATCTTCGGGCATAATAGAATCAGCAAAGTATATTGATTCAAGAGCCTCATTAACATGTAATGTTCTGCTAAGACCTCTGCTATCAACGCGGTTCCAATCGTAAAGTCGAAATGAGATACCCGGCCAGGTTGAAATTTCAGCGGCAATTATACCAGCGCCCAAGGCATGAACCATGCCGGGCTGGATAAAGAAGAAATCGCCTTTTGCAACCTTTTTTTTATAAAGCAGTTCCCCCACAGTACCCGCTTGCAATGCCTTTTCCATATCATCACGCACAATACCATCATTAAGTCCGGCATAAATAAAGGCATCCTGTCTGGCCTCAATTATATACCAGCATTCGACCAAAGGTCTGACCTGAGAGTATTTACGACTTACTTCAAGATCAGGCTGAACCTGGACACTGAGAGTATCGCCGGCGTCGAGATACTTAACTGTAAGGCTGAACAATCCCATACATTGCTGGGGAGTAAAGCCAAAAGCCTCTCCATATTCCTGTAGAAACCATTTAAAAGTTTTGCCATCAAAAATACCACCACAAATAACTGATTCATCCTCAGGAGTATCTGCCATAAGCCAGCATTCACCAATCGGTTCATCAGAGTGAGTTTTTTTGAATAAGCTATTAAATAACCCGGAGCCCCAGACCCGTTCTTTTAATATTGGTTTAAATTGTATTGGAGCAAATTCCATGTATAAACTACCTGTTTCTGTCTCTCGATAAAAAATGCAAAACTGCTGAGCGTTACAGCAAAGACTATCACTGTGGTCACTATTGCGAGAGTTCCTCACTTCTTTGTGCGGCCCGGGTTACAGTTCTGATAATCACATCGCCCACATCGGAAGTTTCTAATATTTCACGACCGGCGACGGTCGTGCCATTGGGTGAAGAAACCATCTCGATCAATTTTTCGGGTGAAAGTTCTTTTTTCTGTAGTAAGACCGCGGTACCAGCAAAAGTCTGTAAAGCCAGTTGGCGGGCATCATTTGGGTTTAATCCCAGAGAACTGCCGGCGTCAATAAAATGTTTGATGAGGCAGGCAACGAAAGCAGGTCCAGAACCACTAAGACCAGTAACAGCATCTAACTGTTTTTCGTCAACTTTAATAGCCAGCCCTGCACAATTGAGCAGTTTTTCGATGAAAGCGACCATCTCCGCACTCACGCCGGTACCGACAGCATAACCTGCTGCCATCTGACCAACGAGACAGGGAGTATTAGGCATAACCCTTACCACCGGAGCGGGCAAACAGGCCTTGATCTTATCAATAGTAACACCAGCCATAATTGAAACAATAACATGATGGTCATTAAGTTTGCTCTGACAGTGGACAATGGCCTGGGGGAAAGACTGGGGCTTGATTGCAAGGAATATAACCTGAGCATTATCAAATACATAGGCATTATCAGAGGTAGTCATAACGCCCAGAGATTTACTAACATCATTTAATAAATCGTGATTGATATCAGAGCATATGACCTCGTCGGCGGCAATAACACCACCATTGATAAATGCCCCAATAAGTACCTGGGCCATTTTGCCGCAACCTATAAAACCTATTTTAATCATTTTTTGCAAGTTCTGAGTATAATTCTGTTAAATTCAGTATAATCACCTACCAGATCATGATCGGCAGTTGAACCGTTTAATATTACCAGATGGCCGCTTGCATGTCTAATAAAATAACATGTTATAAGTGTCATAGAACTGGTGAGGCTTATAATAGGAGCGTGGTTATTAGCTTGACTAAAACCGGCATTTCTCATATAAAATAACGATAATGTTAACATCAGACACGACAATATTAGCGACCCTGGAGCCGGGTAATCCAATTGCCGGTGCGGCAGATATGGGGTATAATGGTGTTCAGGGTACTGGAAAAGCGCAACTATCTGATCTGGCGTGGGTTATAGGTCTTATAGTTGTGGTTATAGTGTCCCTGTTATTTGCAGGCTGGTCAATAATGCGTCTGAGTAAATGGCGTAGAGAACTGGGCGTAATAAGCAATGAAAAGGATAGCTCATTTAGCCTGACCGAATTGCAGGAAATGCAAAAAAAAGGTCTGATAAGTCAGCAGGAATATCAGCAGTTAAGACAAGCGTATATTAAAGAGAGCGGAAAATAAATTTCATACCAGAAAGACAGGATTTAATAAAAACCTGAATTCTGGCGTTTTATAAGACTATAATAAGAAGATACTAAAAGAAAGATACAGTAAGATGATCCCCTGAGGGGGATGACTTCTGACAGAAAAGAAAGCTTCAGGAAATGAGCGAAAACAAAGGTACTGGTCGTCGCAGAATGAGCAAATGCAGTTTTTGCGGCAAAAATGATAAAGAGGTAAGCCCAATAATTGAAGGGCCAAATGATATATATATATGTGCGGATTGCGTTGAGCTATGTTCAACGATAATTCGTCAGGAGAAAAGAAAAGGTGGAAGCGGTCCGAGTAAGTCATTTGAGAACATACCATCACCGCGTTCGATAAAAGAGCATCTGGACAAATATGTAATAGGCCAGGACTATGCCAAGAAGTGTATTTCAGTAGCAGTACACAATCATTACAAAAGACTCAATCAGGGCCAGACAGGCGACAATGAAGTTGAGATCGAAAAGAGTAATGTACTGGTAATTGGCCCTACGGGTTCAGGCAAGACACTAATTGCCAAAACGCTGGCAAAGTTCATCGATGTACCCTTTGCCATTTCAGATGCTACAACACTTACAGAGGCTGGCTATGTAGGCGAAGATGTGGAGAACATTCTGCTGAGATTGTTACAGGCGGCAGAATTTGATCTGGAGGCTGCACAGCGAGGTATAATATATATTGACGAAATAGACAAGATAGGCAAGACCAATCAGAATGTCAGTATAACCCGCGATGTATCAGGTGAAGGCGTGCAGCAGTCATTACTGAAGATGCTGGAAGGAACAGTAGCTAATATACCACCTCAGGGCGGCCGCAAGCACCCGGAGCAGCAGTATATACAAATGGACACTTCGCAGATATTATTTATCTGCGGCGGCACATTTACCGGCATGGACACAATAATTCGCAAACGGCTGGGTCACAGTCAGATCGGTTTTGGCTCAGAAGAGATCATTGAGAGGAACAAGGCCGAAGAAACGCTGGAAATACTCAAGAGTGTAACGCCGCAGGATCTGGTGCATTTTGGTATGATACCCGAGCTGATCGGTCGTCTGCCTATTATAGCATCAATGTCACCGCTGGACGAAGATGCACTGGTAAATATACTTACCGAGCCCAAGAATGCCATAACCAAGCAGTACCAGAAGTTTTTTGAAATGGAAGGATGCACGCTTGAATTTGCACGCGAGGCCCTGTTTGAAGTGGCTCGCCTGGCAATAAAACGCGATACGGGCGCTCGGGCACTTCGCGGTGTAATGGAAGAGTTTATGCTTGAGATAATGTACAAGCTGCCGGACTTTGGCAACAAGGGCAAATACACTATTACCGATGAAGTAGTACGAAAAGAAAAGACTATATTTCCGGAAGATAGCAGTAAGAAGACAGCCTGAAGAAACAAACAGTCATAAAGGTAACTCAGGATGATCCAGTCTGAGTCAGATGAAATCATGCCATGAGTTTCCTTTATGGTTTGCTCTTGAACATTAGCAACGCATATCCCTGAATAAAACAGACAAATGAATCCAATAATCAACATTATCGAAAGCCGGTCAGCGACCTTCAGCTCACAGTGGAAGGCATATAAAGAGAAGTTTTCACTGGAAGGTTCACTTATGAACCAGCAATCTCGTCAGGAGACGGTTCGGGAGATAATTGACCAGGTGCGCAGCGGCGGTGATAAAGCCCTGTGTCATTTCAGTGAAAAATTTGACAATGTCATTCTGACCCCTGAGCAGTTGCGTATATCGGATGCAGAACTGGCGCAGGCACATAAAGCCATACCAGCTGAGCTGCTATCCGCCCTGCGTCAGGCGATAAGAAATGTGCGTGATTATCAGGAAAAGATAAAGATAAAAGCACCGACAGACTGGCAGAACCCCGATGGTCCTCGTCTGGGAGTTCGCTACAACCCCCTGCGGCGTGTGGGAGTGTGTGTACCCGGCGCTTCAGCCCCTTTGCCCTCAACAGTAATTATGACCGTTGTTCCTGCCCAGGTTGCCGGAGTAAAAGAGACAGCGGTGATAAGTGCTCCTCGAT
>JAFGDI010000179.1 GCA_016932145.1 Sedimentisphaerales bacterium | reverse complement strand
GAGTATAATCCGCTTATGCTGCAATCAGAAATTCTGACAACGCCAGTGGGTTATTATGGCCTTTCCGGCTATGGTCTGGCAGACATAAGCGGTAATGTCAGTGAATGGACTTCGACCCGCTATCGCGAAGAGTTTGGCGGCAATAGCAATTATGCAGTAATCAAAGGCGGAAGCTATTACAGCCCCGCAGATAGCAGTGCATTAAAAGTCGATACCAATGGTCAGATAAGAATGGACGGCTTTGCCTACAGTGACATAGGGTTCAGAGTGGTTAAATTTACCAACTGATCTGTAAACAGTATATAATAGTCTGATCCGACCAAAACAAAAAAGAGATGCATTACGGTGCATCTCTTTCGTTTTTCGTAGAGACGCATGATTATGCGTCTCCCAAATGCAGACCGGCATGGAATGAGATTTTGAGACGCATAATCATGCGTTTCTACTGTGCAGACCGGCATGGAATGAGATTTTGAGACGCATAATCATGCGTCTCTACGATATTATTTTGTTAATATCAGCTCAAACTGCATGTCGCTGCCGGTCTTATTGGCCTGGCTTTTATCTTCGGCTATTCTGGCCAGATAGGGCGAGCAGGTCTTGACTGTAACGGTATTGCCATCAGGTGAGAAGTGCAGTAATCGTATCCAGCCTTCGCCGCCTCTGGCCGCCCACTGGGCGTTAAAGAGCATCTGATGGACAACATTACCATTTTCGTAGGTATCTTTGCGGTAACCGGCAGCCAGAGCATCCCAGAGAGCCTCAACATCGCCGACATTGGGACCGGTTTTTTTATAGGCTTTATAGTGGCCGTTGAAGGTCATTTCAAAATTGGGGTATTTAGCTACCAGTTTACTCCAGATCGTATCGCCGCAGTTAACTGAGCCGACTTTGCTGATGCCATAGCCATAAGGGCTGTTTTTGGTCTGGCGAGTGGTATGTAAGGCAGAGCCATCTTCTGTGAACAGGGTTGATTCCTGATCGATAAAGTCGTGGGTTACCAAAATGAACTTCTCAGTTTCATGTTGGGTGGCTATCTGGTTGGCCCAGTCTAATACTTCGTCACGAGGACCGAACTCAAGAGCAAAGATCACATAATCTTTATTACTATACTGGAACTTATACCAGGCGTTTTCTAATTTGCCTTCTTCAAAATAGCCGCCAAATATCTTTTCGTTCAGAGTATTGTCTGTTATTTTGAAGTAGTCATTAAGCATAGTATTGCGATTAGTGGAGTTATCACGCAGGTCGTGATTGCCTACGGTCAGAACATAGGGCACTTTGCCATCAAGTACGCTGAGGCTGGTTTTAGCCCGCTCCCATTGGGTCGTATTATCTTTATCGACTATATCGCCGACATGCAGAACCAACTGGAGATTGAGCTGCTCTTTGTTATCGACCAGCCATTGGGTTATTTCGGTGAAGATATGGCAATCTTTATCATTTCTCACATAATATTGCGTATCGGGTATTACTGCTATAGTCCATGAGCCTTCAGGTAATGGTTGCTGTTGGGCCATTAATGCCGGGCTGCTCAGGGTTATTGACAGTGCGATAAGGCATAGAGCACGAATTGTTCTTTTAAATGATGTCATTTTATTCCTTTCTGCTTTTCTGAGGAAAACTGACACAAGTGCCAATCTGAAAATGGTTTATGAAATAAACCTGCTGTAGTGCTGCAATATCTTCAGATACTGCGGTCTTAGTGTTTTGTACTTTGTATTTATTTTACCACTCTTAAACTGGTTATTTACCGGTTTTGATTGGTTATATGCTATTATATTAGTGTAAAGTCGGCCGGAAGTAAAGTGTTACTAGTTGTAAATAGGGCTGACATTATGGCTGCAATTTAGTATTATACACAGGTAGGTTCTCTTTTGCCTTTGTGCAGGCAGATAGTTGTTATTTGTATAAAGAATATCTGAAAGTGAGATATAATGAAAAAGTTAATGGTTCTGGTCTTGTTTTGTTTAGCATCTCTGGCAGCAGCTCAGGTTGTATCGCCGATAATGGAAAATGTAAGAGGTCGCGAGCATACTTCGCTGGCTGGCAGTTGGAACTATATTGTCGATGTTTACGAGGTAGGCTTTTATAACTATCGCTGGCAGGAAGATCGCAATGGCTTTGGCAGAGATGCTAAGCAGGCAAATAAAAGCCAGCTAATTGAATACAGTTTTGATGATTCGCCTTTGATGTATGTGCCCGGCGACTGGCATAGTCAGGAAGAAAAGCTGTTCTATTACGAAGGGACCGTCTGGTTTAAACGCGGGTTCGACTATAAACTTAAGCCCGGCAACAGACTGTTCGTTTATTTTGGTGCTGCTAATTATGAATCGATAACCTATCTTAACGGTAAAAAGCTCGGCCGTCATGAAGGCGGCTTTACCCCGTTTCAGTATGAGATAACCGATCTGGTAAAGGAAACCGGCAATTCTCTTGTAGTCAAGGTCGATAATAAACGCAAACCCGATGGTGTGCCGGGCCTGAATACAGACTGGTTTAATTTTGGTGGTATTACCCGTGATGTGCTGCTGGTGGAGGTGCCGGGCACTTTTATCAGTGATTATAAAGTGCAGCTCAAAAAAGACAGTATGGATACGATTGCCGGCTTTGTCAAGCTCGACGGTCCGGCTAAAGAGCAGGAAGTGGTGCTTTCTATTGCTGCTGCCAATATCAACCAGACCGTTAAAACTGATGCTAATGGCTATGCAGCTTTTGAATTTTCAGCAGGGGGGATAGCCCTCTGGTCGCCGGAAGAACCCATATTGCATGATGTGGTCCTGAGTAGCAGTTCTGATATCGTTTCTGACCGTATCGGCTTACGCTGCATTCAGACCAGAGGTGATGAGATATTACTTAATGGCAAGAGTATATTTATGCGGGGGGTATGTATCCATGAGCAGGCACCGCTGCACGATGGCCGGGCTACGACCCCGGAGGAAGCATTAACTAAGCTGAAGTGGGCCAAAGAAATGAACTGCAATTTCGTGCGGCTGGCACACTATCCGCATAATGAGCATACGGTGCGACTGGCCGATGAGTTGGGATTGCTGGTCTGGGCTGAGAATCCGGTATATTGGACGATAAACTGGGGTAATCCTGATACTTATAAACTGGCACAGAAGCAGCTTACGGAGATGATCTGCCGGGACAAGAATCGAGCCGCGGTCGTTATCTGGTCAATGTCAAACGAAACGCCTGTAACCGAGGCCCGGCTGAATTTCCAGATCGGGCTGGCAACTACCGCCCGCGAGCTGGATAATACCAGGCTTATATCTTCGGCTCTGGAAAAGCATTATGAAGGCGATAAGACCGTTGTTATTCAGGACCCGTTTGGCGATCATCTCGATGTTATCGGCGTAAATGAATATATCGGCTGGTATGATGGCCGGGCGACAAAGGCAGATGGCGTGAGCTGGAAAATGGCATACGATAAGCCGCTGATAATGAGCGAGTTTGGTGCCGGTTGCAAGCAGGGCTACCACGGTGATAAAGATACTATCTGGACCGAAGAGTTCCAGGAAGATATCTTCGTGCATACTATAGGTATGTTCAAACGCATACCGTTCCTGCGGGGCACTTCGCCGTGGATATTAACCGATTTCCAGTCACCCCGCCGCTTACTGCCCGGCATACAAGACGGCTGGAACCGCAAAGGGCTCATCTCAGAAAAAGGCCAGAAGAAAAAAGCCTTCTTCATTATGCAGGCTTACTATGCGGAAAAACAAGCACAGGCCGGTCAATAACTGGCTCTTTGTGGTCCGATAAGACCATCAAAAATCGTCTGGCACTGAGCTTTAACATATTATCTTAAAGCAATTTATCAAAAACAGTGCTAAAATTCGGACATCATGTTGACAAAATGACCTCACTGTGATATACTTATTTATGGTAAGATCAGGGATGGTAGATAATGGACATTTATAATAAGAAAGTTATCGCAGATTTCATTAAAAAGCATCCTCAGTCGCAAAAGCCTTTGCTACACTGGGTGGAATATACTGAAATGGCCATTTGGCATAACTTTGCGGATGTGCGAGATACCTTTCGTTCTGCTGACCTGATCGCTAAGGGCCTTATATGTTTTAATATTGCCGGGAATAAATACCGGCTGATTGCTGAGATAGACTATCAGGGGGGCAATTTTGGTTACCGATTGCGTTTTGACACACGCCGAATATGACAGGAAAAGATTCTGATACAGGTGAAATAATGGGTACAACAACAAGAAACGATAACAGAATACCGTCTGATTGGCTTGAGCTCGTCGGCGAATTGTATGATCTGCGGCCGATCAGGGACGATAAAAGCCACGAAAAGGCGATTGATGCCCTGCGCAAGATCATGCGGCTCACCAGACCTAATGCCGCCCAGAGGGATTATAAAGCTACTCTGGCAGATATTATCCAGAAATATGAAAATGAAGCCTGGCCACTGCCCAAGCTCGAAGGCGATGGTATTGACAATCTGGCGTATCTTGCCAGCGAAAACGGACTCTCCGGCTCTGACATTGGTCGCATACTCGGTGACAGAACCCTCGGCAGTAAAATACTCAACCGCCAGCGAGCCCTAAGCAAAATGCATATTAAAAAACTTTGCGAATTCTTCAAGGTCAAACCGGAATTGTTTATTGCCTGAGCTGGTGGGGATAGGACTGATAGAAAGAATATGACTTAGAGGACGGATAGGACCTGGAAATAGGACAAAGAGGACCAATAGCAACTGGAGCTGACATATATACATGCTACACCTGCTATCGGTCCTTATTTATAGGTCATATAGGTCGTATAAGTCTTATTCTTAATTGGTCCCATGAAACACCACTACTATAAAAAGACAAAAGATGCTTAATCATAGCTTTGCAAATCATTGTATTTGATTGCTCACACCCGGACGCTGGAGTATCTTAATGCATTTAATAACACAGCCGTCAGATTTGGCTTCAATTATTGTCACCTTGTATTTCTGGCCGGTACTATCAGTTACCACAATATCCTGCGGTGTATTTGTAGAAATAAAACTCAAGGTCTTTATGCCGTTGACATCTTCGGTGTATTTATCAACTTCAGTGGCATTGACAAAACCTATTTGCGATATTTCGCCGTCATTGTCATACATAAGGCCAAGTGTGCAATTCGCTTTGGCATAGGCCAGACATTCCTCTTGCGAATTCAGCTCTTTGGGTACTTCTACTGTTTTCCTATTGGCTATATCTGCTATTGTGTATATGCTTGATGGCAGTTTTGCGGTTATAACATTAGCTGTCATTCCTTCAATTGCAGGCATACCATTCCTGAGTTTGTTAGCAAGTTCAGTGGCCTGCTCCTTGGAAAATATGCCGGTTATCATTGCCTTGCCTGAAATTTTCGACATTATATTTGGTACGCTATACACCTCACCATCTAAACATATTGCCAGCGGCTTTTCAATATTGCTGCCCGTAAGGGCCAGGAACTGCTCACTGCCAAAATCGTCGAAGGTTATTCCTATCGCCTGGTTGCCGTAAGGGTCTGTTTCAACACCGCAATTTATCAGTCCCCACGAGCTATCAGCCAGCATCGTTTTGTCAGGCTGGTTACTTACCAGCAAATATGTCCGCCCGTCCTTGCTGGTATGTATTTTGTTCGTTATTTTCACCGAATCATTGAGAACCGGCAGCCACTGCCAGCCGTCGAGCTTTGTATTGATATCCAGCTTACTCTGGTCAAGACCAAGCGAACTATCCGCGGCAATACGGAATTCCAGTTTGCCTGTTTGCATCACCGCTTTTGGGGCCGGTTCGTTGGTGTCTATTGTTGGCTTTTGCGAGTCAGGAACTTTCTTGTATTTGGCTATTGCCTCCGGGCCTGCAACATGAAGTATTCCATCTGCAATATAACAACTCCCTTTGCTGTTCTCACTATTTTCAATAACTAACAATCTGCCATCTTCAAAAGTGAATGGAACTTCGCCAGTTTGTGCTTTACCATCAATGGTTATAGTTTCAACATAAAGCTTATTCTCTGTTATTGTAAATTTACTACTTTTGATTTCTTTAGAGCCTTCGCCAGTAGCCTCAATCATCTCCCATGTGCCCAGATAATCAGCAAGAGTAATATCACCGGTTGTTTCCGTTTTTGCTCTCACGCCAATATCAACCGGCAATTCCCCCGGCTTAAATGCCACATTATCGAACCGGGCGAATTCAAATTCTCTATAATACAGCTCATAATCAACTATCTGTTCTATTGGTACATCAATAACAAACGAGCTAAGATCTATTTTACCATTGGATATATTGCCGGTTTCTACAATGCCGCCTCCGCTTGAAAAAGTGCTCATCACCTCTTGCTTAGTACCATTTTTTAAGGTACATACCATCTTAATCTGGCATTCGGAACGAATGGCAGTAAACCAGAATTCGGTTGACATTTCCGGTGAGCTTTTTTCTCTTTGTGGTGGCTGGATCGCTATCTCGAAACTACTGCCAAACAGGTAAGTTCTGAACCTGTTAATATCATCATTTCCACTACCCTGCATTTTGTACCACTCGCCTTTTGCAACACCAATTTCGATTGGGCCATATTCAAAAGCGTGGTCCTGATAGACGGTGTCGCTGAGTTGTTTTACATAACATAATATTGTACCGTCTGCAGCCGGAGTGCTTTGGTAAGAGCTATGCCCTTCATACACCCTGATACATACTGCTGGTTCCTGGGTATTTGAGATTCTGGCCAGGAAACTATATACAACAGGGTAATTACGCATCGAATTATTAGCATATTTGGCAATATATTTTGGTGTCTCCATCTCACTGCCGTTCATACCCCACCATTTGGCATCTGCTGTCGGCTCTTTGCACAGACCCACCAGCTCGATTTTCGTGCCATCGTCTAATGTTGCGATATTGCCTGTTGCTACGATGCAAGATTCAGGTTTTGATGTTGTTTGTGTAATACTATTATTGGCAGGCAACTTACCCGACTTCAATGCCACATCCTTGAATGTTACACTCTTATAATCTCGCACCTGCAATTCCAATGATGCGATGTCTTTCATTGGCATATCGAACTGGCAGGTTGTGGTTATGCCATTTTCAAGTATTCTGGAGTATGCCGGGGCATCACCTTCCATTGACCGCAGGATGGTTTTACCGTCTTTGTCTTTGACAATTATTCTTACCTCTTTATCGAGAATATTATGAACCAGTGACACCACTGTTCTTACTTTGGCCTCTGTATTTGGAGTTGCAGCTCCTTTTCGCTCGGCCAGTGGCAGCAGACTCACCAAGCCCGGCATAATTTCGGCCATATCAAAACCTTTTATGCCTTCGCCGTTAGTGTCTTTTCCAATGCCAACTGTCCGCCAATCACCAACAGCCACTGAAACCGTCAGATTGCACTTGGCCTGTTCTTTGGCAAATTCCTGCCAGAGAAACCGATAATCATTTTGAGGAATACCATTTAGCATAGGCGCAGTACTGCCATTGAATATTTTCAGGTCTGGCTCTGCCTTTATTTTAATATCACAGTCATTTGGCAGCTCAGCAAACTTGACTAAAAATTCATACACTTCATTTCCTGCCTGTGCTGTATGTTTCTGTTCCTGCTGATTGAAAGGCAATGCTTCAGCCAGCGGCGAACCATCTGGTTTCCAGCTTACTCCCGGCTGAGCTAAATTACATATTCCCATAAAATCAACATTTATACCGTTTTCCAGGGTAACTTTATTGCTATTTGCTACGATGCAAGATTCCAGTTTGGGCTGTATTTCGATATCGGCCTTTTGCGGCACTAATGAGATGTTTTCTATTCTTACTTTTTTATATTGTCTGGTTTGGAACTCGAATGATTTGATCTTATCCGGGGTGATATTAAAATAGACAGTGGTCATTGTCGGGCCGGCATTACTCGCTTGGCTTCTGCCTGGATTGATCGTGTTGTTATTATTATCTATGGCGATAATTCGTGTTTCAAAAATGTTTTTGTCGAAATTATCAGTTACTGAAATTGCGGTTTGGCCGTCCTGTTCCGTTGGCTGATTGAAAATAATGCCGCCCTTTGCACCTGAAACCGCATTTGAGCCAGATGCGCCCGGGGAGCTTGTTTCGGTATTCCAGTCGCCCTCGGCATAATTTATATCAAGGTCGCAGGCTGGCAGAGTATCTGGCATTATCGCTGCATAATATGAAATTGTGGAATCTAACTTATTGTCTTTATAAACCGAAAGAGTTTTGCCATCTTTTTCGGTATCAGAATACAGATCGCCACCAGATGACGCTGTACTCTGGGTGATTCTGACATTGCAGGAAAATGCTGGAGTGATAGTACTGTATTTAATAGCTAATACATAGGCACTTTGATTATCCTGCGGATAGACCTTACCACCAGTGCGGTCAAACGGAGCAGCGGCCAGCGGGCGGCCATCTGGTTGCCACCATACAGCGTTATCATCTGCCGGGTATTGGCAGAGGCCCATCAGTTCGACCTTTGTACCATTATCTAAGGTTATTTCATATGAATTTGCGGAAATAGTTATGATTGGTTTAGTTATCTCCGTCTGTGCATCAGTCAGTGAAACCGCGCCAATTACCAGCATAACCACAGCGGCGGCGAGTGATAACTTCAGGGATTCTTTGCGGTTGCTGGCGATCATGGCTATTCTGCGTTTGAGCTGCGATTTTTCTTCCAGAACGCCGGCCAGGCCGGGATTGTATTTACCACTGGAGAAATCTTCCAGCAGGCTGACGATGGTCTTGCCATATTCGCTGTTTTCGCCAGTTTGCATAGCGGCCAGAGCGAGCTGGTCGCAGGCTGGTTCGCGGTCGGCCCGCATTTTGTGAAATGCCAGCCAGATCAGCGGGTTGAACCAGTGCAGGGTCTGCAAAAAGGCGGTGAGCCAGCCGAAATAAATATCGCCGCGTTTGAGATGGGCCAGTTCGTGCAGAAATATATGCCGAAGCTGCCCGGCAGTCAGCTTATCGATTATCCCTTTGGGCAAGAGCAGCCGAGGCCGCAAAAAGCCAAATAATGCCGGGCTGGTTATCTGGTCAGTTTCGACCACCGCCAGATAAGCGTGCATTTTCATCTGGGCCTTGCAATCTTCCAGCAAGTCCAATATCCGGCTGTCAGTTACCGGCCTTTGCACATGAATTATCCGCCAGAGCCGGAAATTGTCAAAAATAACATACATACCCAATAACACCGCACCGGCCAACCAGATAAGCGGCCAGATTTCAGCCAGAGCCAGCTTGGGCGAAACCACTGCCGGGGCTGCGGTATTAATATCAGATGTAGCGGTTTGTGCCGGGCGAACCGGTGGAGTTAATGCCGGGCTATCGGTTGCGGTAACAGCAGTATCTCCTGCGACGATTACTGCAGGTTCTGCTATAACCACTGGTTCAGCAACTGTTTGCAGCTCAACTTTCTCAATTTTGGCTGGTGTGGTCTCAGGTTGGGCGGTGGCGATAGCTTCATGCCGGGCCGAATTATCAGCGGGCATCAAATTGTAAATACTAAACGCAGTCTGCGGCGTGCCCGGCATAACCAACCTGGCCACTACCAGCAGCCACAGCAAATAATGCCAGCGAGGCGTTAGCCTGCGACCAAATAACCACTTAACCGCAAGTATAATACAGATTATTATACTGCCCTGTAAAGATGCCTTTAACAGCCCGTAAAACAAAGGATCTAATCCATTTGATAGTATATTCATGTTAATCTCCAGATATTCTCAACTTTTAATGGCACAAGCATCCTTGCTTGTGATTTAATTCATTACGAATTTCAAAAAACACTTATGTTTGTTTTGGGTGTTATTTCGCTTGTTCCTTTTTAAAATTTCAGACATTATTAATGTCAAGCAGGGATGCTTGACCTACCTATCCAGCATCCGTTTGAGTTCTTCGATCTCATCCTTGCTCAATTTCTGCTGCTCAATGAACGCCGCCAGCATTGGCTTAAGCACTCCCGCCCGCATCCGGCCAAAGAACGACCGGGCCTCATCTCGCACGCAATCGGCCTCCGGCAGCAGCGGATAATACAAATACTGCCGGCCATCCTTATCGAAACCAACGGCATTTTTCCCTACCAGTCGATTGATTAGGGTGCGGATGGTCTTGGGTTTCCAGCTCTGCTCATCTTCGAGTCGGGCAATGATCTCATTGGCCGTGATGGGCGACTTTTCCCAGAGCACTTTCATTACCTGCCACTCGGCATCAGATATTTTCGGTATATTTTCCATAATTTGACTCCAATAAAAAGAAAGATTACATATGTAATATATCTAAGTATTACACATGTAATCCGAGGTGTCAAATTAAATTTAAAATATATTTTATCATCATACTCTGCGGAACCAGATAAGCATGCGGCTTGACCATTCGAGGTAATTGGTTTATCATATTTGCAGAGAGGAAATAACTATGTTTGACAAAGCAACTTATATTGGCAGGCGAAACGCTCTCAGGGCGGCGGTTGGTTCTGGTGTACTGGTTTTTCCCGGTAACTCACTTAGTGCGATGAACTATAAGGCCAATTGTTACCCGTTCCGGCAGGATAGCAACTTTTTGTATTATTTCGGGCTGGATGTGCCGAACCTGGCGGCGGTAATCGATGTTGATAGCGGGCGAGAGATACTCTTTGCCGACGAGCAGACTATTGACGATCAGGTCTGGTCCGGGCCACTGCCCAGTTGGCCAGAGCAGGCGGGCAAATGCGGGGTGAATGATTGCCGGGCCGCAGGTGAGATAGCCGATTATCTGCAAAAGGCTCAGGCAGGCGGTCGGATAATCCATTTTCTGCCCTTTTACCGGGCTGAACAGCTCGTTCAGGCGAGTAACTGGCTAAGTGTTACCGTGGGCGAAATGAACGCCTTTGTCTCTCCGACCTTTATCAAGACCGTAGCTGCCCAGCGGAGTATTAAGACGGCTGAGGAAATAGCTCAGATCGAGCTGGCAGTTGACTTAACTGGCAAGATGCAGCAGGCGGCGATGCAGGCGGTTATGCCGGGCCGGGTCGAAGCTGAGATAGTGGCTGAGCTCATGGCAGTAGCTGCCGCCAAGGATTGCGGCTTGTCGTTCCCTCCGATCTTCAGTGTGCATGGCGAGACACTGCACAATCCGTATTATCGCAATATAATGGAAAATGGCCAGACAGCCGTTTGCGACTGTGGGGCGGAATCGCCATTGCATTATGCCGGGGACCTGACGCGTACTATACCCGTGGGCGGTCGATTCTCAACCCGGCAGAAGGAGATATACAATATCGTGCTTCAGGCACAAACTGCCGCTATCGACCGGATAGAGCCCGGCATACCGTTCCGGGAAATACACCTTTTCGCATGCGAAAAGCTCACATCCGGCCTGCAGCGGCTGGGCCTGATGAAAGGCGATATAAAAGAAGCCGTCGCCGCGGGCGCCCACGCCTTGTTCTTCCAATGCGGGCTGGGGCATATGATGGGCCTGGATGTGCATGATATGGAATCGCTCGGCGAGCAATTTGTCGGTTACGGCAATATGCCTCGGAGCAGCCAGTTTGGCCTCAAATCGCTGCGATTGGCTAAAGAACTGGAAGTTGGCAATGTCATTACCGTTGAGCCGGGTATATACTTCATTCCGCAGTTGATCGATATGTGGCAGGCTCAGGGCAAGTTCGATGAGTACATAAACTATCACGAGGTCGAGAAATACCGCGATTTCGGCGGAATTCGTATTGAAGATGATGTATTTGTAACCGAGTCCGGCTCACGGATATTGGGCCTGCCAGTGCCAAAGACAGTAGCTGAGGTGGAGCAGGCATGCGAGCGATAATATGTTTACATCGTAACATATTTACCATAAATGTGTTATAGTGATAAATGTGATGCTTATCTGAAATATATATCAAAATTTGACATTTTCTGTTATCTGAATTAGAATATATTAAGGAGAAAATGATCAAATAACAGGAGATAGCTCATGAATGTTTCACTGACAAAGGAACTTGAAAATTTTGTTGAAGATAAGGTTAACTCGGGCATGTATTCGACGGCCAGTGAGGTAATCCGTGAAGGGTTACGGTTGCTGAAGATGCAGGAGTTGAAACTGGAAATCCAGAAGGGGCTGGATCAGGTAGCTCAAGGTAAGGTTGCCCAGCTTGATGTTGATAAAATAAAGGCGACTGGCCGCCAACAGCTCAAGAAAAAGAAAGGCGACTGATGGCATTGCCACTGTATAGTGATATCGCCAGAGATGATCTGCTGGATATATGGCTGTTCATTGCCGATGATCGTGTCTCAGCGGCGGACAGGTGGCTTGACACTATAGATGCGGAATGTAGCTTAGTGGCCGATAATCCACTGATAGGTCGGGCAAGACCTGAGCTGGGAGATCATATTCGGTGCCTGCCGGTTGGTGACTACATTGTGTACTATCTCCCGTCTGATGGCGGCGTATTAGTCGTAAGAGTACTGCATGGTTCTCGTGATGTTGACCTGAAGTGGTTCGAAAAATAGTAGCCTTAGGAATAAAAATAATCTGGAATAAATCTCTTTTGCCGAGCTCCTGATAAGTCGTGATTTTATTCTGCTCAGCATTTTCAGGGAAATAATATGTGTACAATCGGGTATATTGCCAATTGCGGGCTGGTTTTCAAGAACCGCGACAAGAGTGAACTGGTTGAGCAGGAGCTTATTACTACTGATAGCTTTACCGCCCTGCGTACGGTGGGTGAGAGCTATTATGCCGGGGGGATCAATCGGTGTGGCTGCGGATTTGTCACTGCGGCGGTCGGTAAACGGCTCTGGCCGAAAGAATGGCTTTCAGCCAGTGATACCGAGCTAATCTCGCCTTCTGGCTTTATGTCTGAGAAACTGGCCGATTGCCAAAGTGTGCTACCCTGGCTGGATCATTTTCGGCAGTGTACAAACTGGCAGGGATTTAACCTGATATTATTTGAGCCGGGAAAAGTGTTTTTTGTTCTGCTGGCCGGGGCAAAGGTTGAGATACGACAAAGTACGACAGATGAGATACACACTAATCATTTTGCTGATTTTCCCGGCGGGCATAAAACGGCAGAGGGCAGCGGTTCCTGCGATAGTTTTCAGCGTCTGAACTTTGCCAGGGAAATGCTACAAAAAGATAATTCCAGCACGAGCCTTGATAGTCTGCAAGAAGCCTTGTTAACAGATGCTTCAGGGGGTAATAGCGGTCTGTGGCTGACCGAGCCTAAAGGTGTTTTGCTGACTGTATCATCGATAATATTTGCTATTGCTGATAAAAGATATTATTATAGTGACAATCGTGTTCTGGGGTACAGAACAAGCATATGCTGATACTTGTTGCAAAAAGCCAGGGAGAGTACAATTGTACAATTTTGACCAGATAATTGACCGCAGTAATACTGGTTCGCTCAAGCATGATCTTTATGCCGGGCGTGATGTTCTGCCTATGTGGGTGGCCGATATGGACTTTACCTCGCCACCTGAGGTTATAGAGGCCTTAGAGTCACGGGCCCGTCATGGGGTCTTTGGCTATACTATCGCTCGTGAGCAACTAAAAGCTGTAATCGTTGAGCGTATGGCTATGTTGTACAACTGGCAGGTAGAACCCGACTGGATCGTCTTCACTGCCGGTCTGGTGTCGGCGATCAACTGTATCTGTCGGGCTTTGTGCAGGCCTGGCAAAGAGGTGATTGTTTTTACCCCCATATACCCGCCATTCTTGCAGATACCATCGGTAAATTATCTTGAGCTGGTAAAGATACCCATGCTTAATGATAATGAATATTATACTATCGACTTTGATAGTTTCGAAAAGTCGCTAAACCCTGACTCTGGCCTGCTCATGCTCAGCAATCCGCATAACCCCAGTGGCCGGGTGCATACCCGGGCCGAGCTGGAAAAGCTGGCCGAGATCTGCAATCGCCATAACCTGCCGCTAATCAGTGATGAGATCCATTGTGAGTTGCTTCTGGACGGCCATAAGCATATTCCTGTTGCTATGCTGGATAAAGAAACGCTCAATAATACTATAACCCTTATGGCACCGTCCAAGACCTTTAATATCGCCGGGCTGGGCTGCGGTTTTGCGATAATCGCTAATCCGAAAATGAGAGCTAAGGTAACTGACATAGTCCACAAATTATCCAGCCACCCTAATATTTTTGGCTATGAAGGGGCTTATGCCGCTTTTAAGTATGGCGAACCATGGCGAAAAGAACTGCTTAGCTATCTTACTGCCAACCGCGATCTTGTTAATAAAGAGCTGGCAGGAACAAAACTCAAAGCCAATAGCCCGGAGGCTACTTATCTGCACTGGATCGACTGTAAGGGATTAAAGACAGGGCCGGGAGAGACGCCAACAACATACTTTGAAAAAAGGGGGGTTGGTGTCAGCACCGGAGCCGCTTTTGATGCCCCAGGCTACATCAGACTGAATTTCGGCTGCCCCAGAGCAGTGCTGGCTGAGGCTTTGAAAAGAATGAAGTAGGACAGGCATCCTGCCTGTCACCAGAGTTTCGACGAAGTCGAAAAAACATTTTTCAAGTCAATAAAACCAGCAGGAAGGTCGTAAATCCCGCTTGCCCAACCGCTCAAATGAAGATACAATAGTAAACGCGGTTTATAATTTATGATGGTTAACTACGGAACACACAAAGCACACTGAGAAAAGTCATTAGTTGTTAGTGGTTAGTTTTTAACTAAAACCAGGAACCAAGAACTATTAAGCTATTGTTCAACAAGAGTGGCTGGCTAAGTTTATGACCTTTGTAATACATTGGTAAGTAAAGAGTTCTGGTTACGAACATATTTAATTATGAGCGGAATAAATGGCTAAAAAGACACAGAAAATTGAAGTGCAAGGCACGGAGATCGCCATAATCAACGAAAAAGAGGATGATTATATCTCTCTGACCGATATTGCTCGTTACAAGGATCCTCAGCGTACCGATTATATCATCCAGAACTGGATGAGAAATCGTAATACTATTGAGTTTCTGGGGGTATGGGAGCAGCTCTATAACCCCAATTTTAATCCCATCGAATTCGAGGGGATTAAAAATCAGGCCGGGCTGAATCGTTTTGTTCTTACTGCCAAGCGGTGGATAGAAGCTACTGGTGTTGTTGACATCTCTTCCCAGCAAAGAATTTTATTTAACGCAAAGGCGGCAAAGACGCTAAGACGCAAAGGGTGGCCTGGGAACGCTGAGCCCCAGCTCGGCAGAATGAAGTTTATTATTAAACGCAATAGAAATAAGAATATGAACCACGAAACACTCTAAACACACTAAAAGATCAGTAACATTCTTTTCGGGTGATTCGTGTGGTTTGTGGTTATCAAAAGAATTAAGAATTATTAGCCGCAATGAGAAAAAGTCATTAGTGATTAACCATTAGTTCAAAACTAAAAGCTAAATACTAAATACTATTATCAGACAGGATTAAAAATTATCTCTTGTTGAAGTACGAGGGAATCCCGAACTAGCTTCGGGGCTCAGGTGTTGCTCGGCAACCTGGATTCAAGGCAGTGCGGCGGTGAGTATCTTACAAATTGAAATATCTCTGTTGCCGCGTAGCTTTAAACCAGTCATCGGCCTCAAGGCCGATACGAGAGCTTGTTACT